>JAKAYZ010000284.1 GCA_021816165.1 Planctomycetota bacterium
GCGAAACCCTGCGTTCTTTCCCGCCTCAACATACCTCCGTTTCCTCCTTGTAAATAACCGTAAATAAAAAGGATCAGAGAGGAGCGTTTTTCTTACAAAGAGGTACAGGAGGTGGGGGAGGAAGTTCATCACGCAATTGGCTGCAAAAATGATTATGCCAATAGTTGGTAAAAAGTAGAAGCAGATTGTGCTTTGCATTAATAGCCCGGAATCCTACAATGTGTGCATTGAAACAGTCAGCTTTCCGGAAAGCATCTTATGGTCGCGTGGAATGAAAAGTTTTCGCACAGCGGGGTTCCGGCATCAGAAGGGCGCGTGTCCCCGGATGAGATTCATGCTTTTGATTTCACAAAGAGGTCGGAAGAGGTACGCGGAGGTTCCGTTGCAAATTTCGGAGGTGCGGGATTTCGCGAATTGTCTGATGCCTCGCCATTACGCCGCCGCTTCGCCGCCCCGGTCCATCGATACGATCCTGAGACAGGCCTGTATCATGTGCGCAATCGCGGCTACAACCCCGCCCTGGGTCGGTGGATACAGCGCGATCCGATTAGCTATTCCGGCGGGATTAATTTGTATGAGTATGTCGGGGGACGGGCGGTGGTGGCGGTTGATCCGGCGGGCTTGGCATACCTCTACAGGGTCGGCCCGGCCCACGACCTGGGAGGGTGTGGATCGACCTGCCGGTTTTACAGGAACTACTACTACTACCAACCGCTTGGTGAGTGGGACCTCCCCGAGAGCCCAAATAGCGCCGCGCTGACCGAATTCGCACACGCAGTCTTTACGCTTAGCGGTGCCGGGCGGCTGGTCAACATCCTCATGAGCGGCGTCACGATCTCAACACCCGAGTACGCGTACTTTTTTTGGCTCACATGGAAGGACACCCGTGTATTTACCTACCGGTGCCACACACACTACTCTGGCGTCAGGTGGGAGTCAACGGTCAGGCACAAGGACCTCCGGGTGCACTACAAATCCGTGTCACAGTGGGGCCTTACTGGCAACAATTTGGTGATACCCGGGCAGGGCACAACGCTGAAAGACATCGGCCATAACATCACCGATTTGGTCATGGAGATAATTCACGCGGTTGAGGGTGCCGAATGATGCGTGATGGAACGGCCCTAGGCTCGGCATCGAACAAGGCGCACCGCGGAGGTCCCGTTTTCAGGCGGGCAGTCGCTTTGCTTGCGGGAGGAATGCTCCTAACGGGCTGGTGCTTTGTCTGCCTGGCATGGCAGGAACAACTTGTCGGCGGGCTTCGCAGTGAGCCGCGCATCGGCGGCGAAATGAGCCAGCCCCCGGTTCCGCTCGCCAGGGTTCCCGCGGCGAACAGTGCCCTTCCTGATCGGAATCGCTACGTTGTTGTTGAAGTCGCCGGATTACGCTTTTTGCTTCCACCGGGCGGCCGCTACCTCGCCGTCTCGTGGCCGAAGCCACTTAAAAGCGAGGGTTCGCACCGCTTGAATGTGACCTGGTCGGGCCCAGCGGCGGATTGGCCTGAAAGCCGGCGTTTTCCGAAATTGCACTGGCGGGTTTACCGCGGCGATTTGCTTGCACGCATCCCGCGGGTGCCGGGACTGCTTCGCATTGCTGGGGGCGAGGTCCGCGCACTTCCGTTTGCCTGCACGGTAATGGGATCCGACGTCCCGCTTTTCAGTTGGTACCGGCCTGAGGCCCGCTCAGCATGGCAATGGGCGATGTGGGCGTTTGGCGTCTGGCACATCCGGCGTACCATCGCTGCCCGTTGCACAGAGGGTCTTCTGCGCGCCGGGGCTGTCCCATGGGTTGCTCGCGCTCGGTCGCAGACAGCCATGGCCACGGTCGCTCGAATGAGTGATCGACGCATCTTCCAAATTGCGCTAGGCCGCGGGCAACCGCCGACGAAAGCGGCTGTTCTTACACGGGTGGTGGCGCGACAGTTGGTTTGGAGCGCGGATAATTGGTCACCGCCGTCAGTCGTTATCGCATGTCCCCTGCGAGGCGGATACCTCTACGTTTACCCCGATCGCAGAGGCAGGGCTGGCCTGCCGCACGGCGAGGGGAGCTGGAAGTGGCTGTTGTTTGGCTCAAATGGGATGGGCCTTGCACTCGGCTCTGCCGTCGTTCCCAAGTCGTTGGGCTTGCGTGGGGTTGCAGTCAGGATCGTAGGGGCGGCCGGGCTGACTTCCGGCGTTCCTCGTGCATTGGCGTCGCGATCCGCGATGGGCTCATCCCCCGGAGGGCTATCTGGTGTGCCAAGGCACTGACTCGCGGCAGCTTTATGGGAAATATGCTATGATGGCTACACTGGGGAAATTTTTACGAAAGCGACCCGGACTTGCGGCCGCCTTCTTGTGCGGCGCATTTGTCGCAGGGGTCACCTTGTTGCAGTTGGCTTATTTTCCTCCCGGCAACCCGGGCGGTGACGCCCTCCGATGGACATCCGCTCGCATAGTGGGGTACGCGCTATTCTGGCCGTCTTCATTTGCCCTTGCAGCCCTCACAAGTTTCGAGCTTACAATGCTTATCAGAGGCGTTCCAGTCGCCGTATCCGAACCTCGCCTGAAATTCCGATGGGCCGGCTCGTGGACCGCCCTGGCTATTGGTTTAGCGGTAATTGTGTTATTTACTCTCACCTTCTCCGCAGCGATTTCGGGGTTCTGTGAGCGGCTCTAGCGGCAACGGGCACCCCGATACCAAGGCGTAACCCGGTAGAGCCCGGAGAGATCGGAAATATCGGAAATATTGTCAAATGTTGTCGATAGCCTGAACCAGGCGGCTGATTTTTTGACTCCATTTTCGAATTCTATTCCTGCCGATACATTCGGAATTCATTCCAAGCCATTAAGTCTCTGAACGCCCTTTCCGGCAGGCCGTCGCGGCGCGGATATCGGGGGGGCGTCAACGAGTCCCGGCGCGCCGGGAAACAACGAACAACGAGCAACGGCACACGGGACAGGTACCGAATCTACTGACCAGCCACTGTAATCGTGCCTTCGTGGCGACAAACCTTTTTATTCACAAAGAGGCCGAAAGAAATTACCAACCGCAAAAGAAGCAAAAGAACGCAAAGAAGTGGTTAGGTAATTAAATACTCTTCGTGTCTTTGTGTCGTTGTGGTGAGAAAACGTTCTAATTTACAAGGAGGAAGCCGAGGGAACCTCAATGACCAGTGATCCATGATCAATGATCCCGGCGGCTGGGTATACTGTGTACGCTCCGGCGGTGCCGGGGTGCTGCATTTTAGATCGTGCGCGGACGGCCGCGGGTTTCCACCGCGCGGCTGCGTGGTCGGAATCAGATCGCGTTGTGCCGTAAGCAGATCATTGTGGCGGCGGCAACCAATTGCTTTGCGTTCTTTGTGCTTTTGCGGTAATAATCTCTGTGTACTCTGCGCCCTCTGTGGCTACCCCCATGGTTTACGACTCTGCGCAATCTGTGGATCAGGATTCTGAATCTGTCCCGGCGCACCGGGAAACAACGATTCTCGGCCCATGGGAAAAGTACTGATAATACTGATTAATACTGATCAATACTGGATCCACTGACGAATACTGAATCTGCTGACCAATACCGCATATACTGACCCATTACGGTGATCGTTCCTTTATTTTTCCATGGCGTTTGTCGATCATGCTGATTGGTCATTGTTTCGCCGCCGTGGGCGGATTTTCCATTGCGGCTCACTGGCGGTAATATTGTGGCGCTTGCGGTTTGGTGCCGATGGTGCAATCGGACGAACGTGTGAAGCGAACCGTGCGGAGACTTGGATACATGCAATATTTGATTACCGGTGGTGCGGGATTTTTGGGAAGCTGTATTACCCGCAAACTCATTGCCTCGGGTGTGGCAGGTACCGATATACACATTCTGCGAAGCAAGGAATGTGATTTAACGCGCCAGGCGGAAACCGAAGCGATGGTGGAGCGAATCAAACCGGAGGTTATTTTACATCTGGCGGCCCAGGTGGGCGGGATCGGGGCGAACCGGGAAAATCCGGGCCGATATTTTTATGCCAATATGGCCATGGGCCTGCATCTGATGGAAGCGGCCCGGGTTCATGCGGTAAAAAAGTTTGTACAGGTCGGCACGATTTGCGCTTATCCTAAATTTACGCCGGTACCGTTTAAGGAATCGGAATTGTGGAACGGTTATCCGGAGGAAACCAACGCCCCGTATGGCATTGCCAAAAAAGCGTTGCTGACCATGTGCCAGGCATATCGCCAGCAATATGGCCTGAACGCAATATATCTGCTGCCGGTGAATTTGTACGGACCGGGCGATAATTTTGATCTGCAATCGTCCCACGTTATCCCGGCGTTAATCCGAAAATTTGTCGAAGCGCAACGGGCCGGGAGCCCCTACATTACCGCGTGGGGGACGGGACAGGCGTCGCGTGAATTCTTATATGTGGAAGACTGCGCTGACGGCATTATCGCGGCGATGCGGCAATACAACTCGCCCGAACCGGTGAATCTCGGCGCGGGCCGGGAAATAACCATCCGCGGCCTGACGGAGTTAATTGCCCGGCTCTGCGGCTTCAAGGGTGACATCCGCTGGGACCCAAGCAAGCCTGATGGTCAACCCCGGCGCTGCCTGGATACCACGCTGGCGCAAAAGCTGTTCGGCTTCACCGCCCGGACA
>JAKAYZ010000285.1 GCA_021816165.1 Planctomycetota bacterium
TGGTAATTTAAGTTTAGCGCCGTCGCCTTGCGACGGACGTCAGTGCGGTTGCCATGACACCGCCGAAGCGCGGCGAAAATTACCGAAGCGGCCCGCGCATCAAGTGGACGCCGTCGCCGACGCCATGCCAACAAACGTATCCGCGGCACCATAAAACAGCAGCCAGCGCCGTCGGAACCATACCAAACCCTCGGTAAAAGTGGTACCGGCTTTATATTGACCGGTTTTCTCCCAGGGCAACGTCGGCCAGAAATAAGGCTCCGCAGGCCGATGTATTAAATTTGCCGGACTTTCGGCAGCGAATAATGCCTGTCCGGCAGAATAGCGGTAGGCTGGGATGCGCGGGCCGTGCATAATGTGGCCGTCGCTCATGCCATTATAAAAAAAGACGATGCCATGATCGGTAAGCAATGCCGGCGGGCCCGATTCGGTAAGCCGCGTATCAAAATATCCCGGTCGGTTCTTCGGCAGGACGCACAGCAATTTGCCGTGGCGATCTACGACCGGCTCCCAGTCAATCAGGTTGTGCGATTGCGCAAGGTAAGTCTGGCCTTGGGTATGCCAATACATCCAATAGCGACCGCGTATGGCAGTTGCCACAATCTGGTCTCCCACCTGTCTGGTGACGATCGCACCGGATTTACTCCACGTATTAAGAAATTGTCCATGGCGGGCTGTGCGGAAGGCCGGGCCATGGTGCGTCCAATGGAGCAGATCTTTGGATGTCGCCACGCCCAATCTGGCCAACTGGTGGTTCCACATGGTGAAGGTAAGCACAAACAGTCCATCGTCCCGCTGCACCAGACGTGGGTCTTCGCAGCCGCCAGGCCATTCATATTTTTCCCATCGTCCCGGTTGAGGATACAAAACCGGATGCGGTGCCTGCGTAAATGTCTTCCCGTCGTCACTGACGGCCAGACCCACCCGGGAACAATATTGACCAATGCCGTGGCCACTGGTGTCTTCGGCACGGAACAGCACGTAGAGTTTGTTTTTCCACGCAATGGCCGCCGGATTAAACGTGTGCGTGTATTGCCAATGCACTGCGCGGTGTGTGATTGGATCGCGAAAGATGGCTTGGCGATGGGGCGTAATAATCGGGCGATGATCGGCCGGGCGATGGAAAGGACCAAGCTGATAATTCGCCGCATGAACGGCCAAGCTGCGGCCCTCCGAACAGGAGGTTGCCAGGCCGGGCATTGCTACGGCCGCCCATTTCATCCAGTCTCGACGATTGATCTCTGGGGTCATTGTGATGCGCTCCTTGCAATATCGGTTTCTCTATGACAGCCAGTTGTCGATAATACCGTGATACTACCGCGTCACCGAATGGCTTTTGGCCGCAAGGTTCGGCGGGCGGCACCGTCACAATTTTCAATATGATACAATAAATCGAGGATTATGTTGCCATATAATCACGCGTTGGCGTGGGTAATCGGTGGCGGGGTTGCGAAGTGCAGGATCAGGTAGAATTCGACCGGGCCTTTTTCAGTGTCGGCGATGCACCGCACTTTGAATGCAGAGGAATGATTCTTTTATGCGCAAAGCCAAAGAGTCCAACGCCGTTTACCAGCACGTGCGCCGCGCCATCCAGGCCGGCAAGTTTCGTGTCGGCGACCGCATCCCGACAGAACGGGAATTGGCGGCGGATTTCAAACTATCGCGGCCTACCATCAGCCGGGCGATCCGGCGGCTGGTGGAGGAGGGTGTCATATCACGCAACGGCAAAGGCGGATCGGTGGTCAGGGCGACGCCATCGAAGGAAAGCCTGACTTTTGGAGCCATACTGTGTGGACTTTCGCGGCAGCATCAGGAGGAATCTCCATTTGGTGCCGCCGGCAACGAGATTCTGTATCGGGCCAGTCTGGAAAACTGGTCGGTGCTGCTGCACGACCCAACCTGGTCGGATGACCCGACCGAGGCGGGCCTTACCAGCCGCTACAGCACCATTGCCCGCGATTTGATCGCCCGACGTGTGGCCGGCGTTTTCCTGATGCCGCAGGAAATACTGGCGGACCAGAGTGTGTCGGCAAGTTCAGCCGTGGTGAACGATTTCAAGGATGCTGAGATACCCGTTGTGCTCATTGACCGGGATATTGTCCGTTTTCCGGCACGCAGCAGCCTGGACTTGGTGGGGATCGATAATTTTGGTGCCGGATTTGCGCTGGCAGAACATTTCATCAAGCTTGGCTGCCGACGAATTGATTTTCTGGCCTACCACACCCGTGTGCCAACGCAGGAATCGCGGATCGCCGGTTATCAGCGGGCATTGGAATTTCACGGCATCAGGTGCGACCCGGCCGCCATTCACCATGGTAATCTGTTTGACCGGGAATTTGTCCTCTCCACCCTGCGCCGGCGGCGTCCCGAGGCCGTGCTTGTGGTCAGCGACTCGCGGGCAGCGCACGTGATGCATTTCGCCCTTGCAGACGGAATCAAGGTGCCGGGAGACCTGCGCATTGGCAGTTTCGACGATCTGGCGAGTGCGGCCCTTTTGCCAGTTCCCCTGACCACCATGCGGCAACCGGTCGCAGGACTCGGCTACCTCGCGTATCGCACCATGCTTCAGCGGATAGAAGAACCAAAACTGCCTCCCATTCGCACCGAATTAACGTGTGAACTCATCGTTCGCGCTTCATCGGGTGCACCGGTGCGTGTAAAAGCCGGCAGGTGAATGGGTACATCCGCCACCATCTATCCGACATTCCCACCGCAGCAACGCCGCACCATCGGTGCCGGTAACCATGGTTATTGTGACGTTAAATTTATTTATATGGTAAATTAAAAATCGATCAGAAATACTCCATTTTGCCAGCCATTTTGGCGAGTCAGGTGCGGGGCGGATGTCAATGGTCAAATAAAAAAGGCCATTTTAGTCGCTAATATGGATGACGATCCACTGGGACAGGCTGCCTGGTAAGGATCGTGCGGTGTAAACTGGAAATGAACTGCCTGAATTTATGGTAAATCAAACTATATTTCATGCAAAAAACATTTGAACCGCATAATGCATAGATTATACTTTCGGTTGTCAATATCTTGCATGCGCGAGAGCGCATTGCGGTCGCAGGTTGAATAGAGAGCAATAACGGTAGCTGAGGTATCCCCCCGGTAGGCGGTGCTTGCCGCAGGATATGGCATCCTCCGGTACATGGGCAGGTAGGGCCGGTGGCCTCATGCGGGGATATTGAATTGGTATACAACGGGTACCGTCATGTTGGCGGTATCTGCAGGGTTTGTTGCGTGTCAGGTCTATGTTTTTTTTATTGGAGGAATCTACTCATGAAACGTCACACACTTTCAACGCTCAGTTTCGCGATCGCTTTGCCCGCTGCGGTGCTGGCCCTCGCGCAAATTACGCCGGCGCGGGCGGCCACCGTCAACGTTCAATTTGAAGGGACGGGTGTTTTTACCGGCCAGCAGGGATCGTTCAGCGGCAATCAGGGGGCCTACACAGGTGATGGAGTCGCGGCTCCAATGTGGAATGTGCTCTCCGAACCCGCCTCTGCAACCAGTGATTCCATGAATAACCTCGTTACGTCCAGTGGTGTCACCACCGGTGTGGGTGTGAGCTTTTCCAATGTCACCTCCACTTACGGCGATCCAACAAATCCGGCCAACGCGCTGCTCGGAGGAACGCTTATTGCCTCAAGCGGCCATACAGGCGATGTGACATTGACGGGTTTGGCCGCCAATGGCAACTATACCCTTTACCTTTATGGCCAGAATGGTGGCTACAACAGCGACATTACCACCTACGCGATTTCAGAAGGCTCCGGCGCACCGGCAGCAGGCCAGTTTGATGATACGGTCGATGGTGGGAGTTCGTCGGGCGTGTTTTACAACAATGCCAGTGAGAATAATTACACGATATTTGATGCCTCGGCCAACAGTGCGGGCACGCTGCAAATTTCCTTCACCGGTGGCACACCGGGCGTGCCCGGAGAAGGCGTATTTAACGGATTGCAGTTGGTGGGTGTATCAACCGCCACGCCCGAGCCTGCCTCGCTCGGACTGCTGGCGGCAGGTGCGGGGTTGGCGCTCCTGGCGCGTCGTCTCCGTCGCGCCTGAACGATGAGGCCGCACGCCGTGCGCGGGGATCGCACCCATAAGGGGCGGTCCCCCGCCCGTTCACCAGAGCCATCCGCCTGAGAACAGGAGTATTGACATGCGAACACGCGGATTTACGCTTGTTGAGCTTATCGTGGTGATCTCAATCATCGCGCTGCTTATCGCCCTGCTGTTGCCGGCACTAAGCACGGCCAAGCAGGCCGCCCTGAGTGTGCAGTGCGAGTCCAACCTGAGATCGCTGGGGCAGATGAGCATGGAGTACAGCGACGCCAATAAGGATTTTCTGCTCTCCAACGCCCCTCCCAATTCGCCGGAGTCATTTGCATTTGCCTGGAATGATCAGCTTTTTGACTGGGATTACAGCCTTCCGGCGGAAGTTGTCTCATGGATGACTTACAAGATGAGCATTCGCAATACGCTGGTAGATGGCTACAATTACGGGGCGCTGCGGCAGAAATATCTTCCGCTGTTTCTCTGCCCGTCCGCAACGGTGCCGGTTACGAATACATACTGGAC
>JAKAYZ010000286.1 GCA_021816165.1 Planctomycetota bacterium
GATCGGCATCGCCATAGCCGTTGTTATCGGGATGGGCCTTATTCCCTTAGCCGTCATGGGGCCAAGCCGAACCATTACCGCCTATCGCACGCTGAACCGTGTGATTATCGAGCCGTCACTGGGACTTAACCACAACACCAGCCGCGACCGCGAACTCTTTGATGTCAATGATACCGATTCTAATTCGTTTGAGGCGGTGATTGATCACACCATTCATTTCGGCCATGTCACACCCGCGCCGGATCGGGCGGTCAAAATCGCCCATTGGTCGCTTTCCGCGGTGCTGGTGGCGCTGACTATTTTTGTCGGGTGGCGGATGAAGACCGACGACGCCATTGCCCGCAATGTGTTTTTGGGTACGCTGATTGCCATCATGCTGCCAATTATTCCGATCTGTCACCCCCATTATTTTTGCATGGTATTACCACTGCCCATGGCCCTGCTGGCTTCCAAGTGGGAGCATGACCATACCTTGCCCATTGGTTGGGGCCTGGGGTGGGTGCTGATTTTGTTTGCCGTGTCGCATATTCTTACGGTGCTGCCCAAACCGTTTGAGTATTTGCGCGATTTGGGCCTGGTGATGTACGCGGATGTTATCTTGTGGGCCGTGGGCATAATATGGATGTGGCGTTTTACCGGAGCATCCACAGCCGAAGTGCGGTCATAAGCCCGGCTCCGGTTTCAGCACTGCGGCCGTCTGGACGCAGCCCTCTTTCCGGCCACCAGCCGGGGCGCTGGCGATGCGGCCGGATGCGGTGGGTTTGGCCGCTCCGTGCCGGTTCCGCTTGACTCTGTGGCTTGCTGCCACCACAATTTCCCCCGATGCAACGATCTTTTCCGGTTTATTTTGGTGTGTGCGCAGCGGTGTGGTTGTCGTTGCTGCTGGGTGGCCAGGCGTCGGCCGCCGTACCAGTCGTACGGGCTGCCACCGCGCCGGCCAAAACCCTGCTGATTGGAACCACGTTCGCTCCGCCCTTTGCCATGCAGCAACCCGATGGGCAATGGACGGGGTTAAGTGTTGACCTGTGGCGGGCTGTGGCCCGGCGACTGGGTTGGCATTATCGCATTGTCGGGATGTCCTTTGGGCAACTTCTCCAGCGGGTGCAGGATCGATCCTTGGATGCGGGAATTGGTGCTATCACCGTGACGGTGGGCCGACAGCAGCGCATGGATTTCAGCCAGCCATTTTATTTTACCGGATTGGCCATTGCGGTACGTGCTCAGCGGGAAAGTACCTGGCGACTGGTGCTGGGCCAATTGCTGTCCCTTAAATTTCTGGCGTTAATTTTGAGTCTGCTGGCGCTGCTGGCCGGAACCGGGGTCATGATCTGGCTTTTGGAGGGCCGGCGCAATCGGTTGCAATTCGGTGGCGGCGTTCTTAAGGGCGTAGGGTCAGGAATGTGGTGGTCCGCCCAGACCATGACCGGTGTGGGCTATGGCGATATTGTTCCGCGCACGCCGTGGGGGCGGGTCTTTGGCATTGCCTGGATGATTATCGGCGTGATGGCCGTATCCAGCTTTACCGCATCGGTTGCCGCCACCCTGACCGTCGGCCGCCTGGCTTCGCCCAGAATCACCGTACGCACTCTAAGAACCATGCGTGTGGGAACGGTGACACCTTCCACCAGTGCCGATTACCTGACCAAACTGGGAATTAAGCCGGTGCTCTTTCACCATGTACGCACGGCCCTGCTGGCGCTGAAGAATCGAAAAATTCAAGCCTTGGTTTATGACGCGCCGATCCTGCGTTATTTTCTTCGGGGCCGGATTGCCGGAGACATCCGGATTTTGCCAGAGCTGGTGCAGCGGCAATATTACGCGGTTGCCTTGCCTGACGGCAGCCCCTTGCGCCGGGCCATCTCCGACGCCCTGCTGGAGGAAATCAATTCCGCCCAGTGGCATCGGCTCAAAGCTCGGTACCTTGGCCCTGCGCCGTAAGTTGGCTGCGCGTGCGGCAATTCCCTGCACCTGCACCGGGGCATCCGCTATACTATTGATTGCAGTACGAACTGCATCGACATCATGATGCGTTGAAAAAGGATCTGCCCGTGCCCGTGACCCGTCAATCTATCAAAGCCCGCTGGGCCTGGTTTCTGGTGGGGATGTTGTGGGCGGCCATGCCGGTCGCCAGACCCGGTCTGGCAGCCACTGTTTTTGTGGGAAATGAGCATTCCATCGGCAAATATACCACCACTGGCCGCACCATAAGCCAGGACCTGATTCATGGTTTGCACATGCCCTTCGGTATCGCGGTGGCGGGCGACCGGCTGTTTGTAGCCAACGAAAACAACGGCACCATCGGGGAATATACCACTGCGGGCCGGGTGATAAACGGCCGATTGATCTGGGGCCTCAAAGGCCCCGCGGGCATCGCGGTGTCTGGGCGTCATTTGTTCGTGGCGAATTATCGTGCTGGGACCATTGGTGAATACACCACCTCCGGTCGCCCCATCAACCCCACGCTCATTTCCAACCTGCATGGTCCGGATGGTATTGCGGTGGTCGGAAATGATTTATTGGTCGTCAACTTCGGATCCGGCACCATTGGTAAATATACCGTCACCGGACACGTGCTCAACGCGGTCCTGGTCTCCGGCCTGGCCGGACCCAATGGTATTGCGGTGTGGGGTCGGGAGTTTTTTGTCACCAATGATGGTGCCGGCACGATTGGCCGATATACCACCGCAGGGCAAGTAATAAGTGTCTCCCTGATCTCCGGATTACCCGATCCCTTTGGCATTGCAGTATGGCGGCATGATCTGTTTGTCGCGGAGGAACACCGTGGTGGAACCATCGGCGAATACACCATCACCGGTCGGGCGATCAATCCCGATTTGATCAGCGATCTGCATTATCCCGGCTTCGTGGCCGTGTGCCATTAAAAGTTTCAGATTCTGTCCCGCTGCCTTGGCGCGGAATTCTGCCCGCAACCGCCGGAGGCGCGGTGGGCGATGGCCCAACCGTTCTGTGGCATTCCCGCCGTCCGGACAACCCTGCGTTCCCCGAGGCTCGGGGCCGCCAGCGTCAGCCGTGGCGGGCATAGTGGTGAAACGCGGCGCTGAGCTGCTCCGTAACAGGTCCTACCTTGCCGGAGCCGATCGGGCGCTGATCGATGCTGGTCACGGCAATCACTTCCGCGCCACTGCCCGTGAGAAAACATTCATCGGCGGTGTAAAGATCCGATCGCAGAAGATTGGTCTGCTGGGTCAAAATCCCCGCTTTGTCGGCCAATTCAAGCACGACACCGCGCGTTATGCCCATCAGCAGGCCACTTTCCGGTGGGGGGGTCATGAGCGTGCCCCGGCGGACGATGAAGATGTTGTCGCCGGTACATTCGCAAACGTAGCCCAGGTGATTAAGCATGACGGCTTCGGGCACTCCGGCATCAATGGCTTCCCACTTGGCTAAAATATTGTTGAGATAATTGAGGCTTTTGATTTTCGGGGACAGGGCATTGGGGGCCGTGCGCACGGTGCTTGCGGTGATGATGGCCATGCCGGTGCGATAAAGTTCCGCCGAGTACATCTGAATTGTATCGGTGATGATAAACACCGAAGGCCGCTGGCAACTAGCCGGGGAAATGCCCAGCAGGCCCACTCCGCGCGTTACCACCAGGCGGATATAGCTTTCCCGTAGGCCGTTGGCGGTGAGGGTTTCTTCCATAGCCCGCAGCAATTCGGATGGGCTATAGGGAATTTCCAGACGAATGGCCCGGGCAGAATCAAAGAGCCGATCCAGATGTTCCTGCACGCGGAAAATGCGGCCATTGTATTGCCGCAGTCCCTCAAAAACGCCATCGCCGTAAAGCAAGCCATGGTCGAAAACGCTGATTTTTGCCTGGTCCAGCGGCACGCGCTGGCCATCAATCCAAACCAAATTACTCATGCGGGGAAACCTCATTGGTTGAGCACGCCAGTTCAATAGTGTAAGGCAAGCCGGCCTGACAAGCAAAATAAGGCCGTTCCGCGCATGGGCCGTCCGCAGCCGCCAGGCTTGGTGGGTGCCACGTCCGGGCGGCACGGTCCATTTTCCATGCGCAAGGGCAGCGGGTATTCTGGGACTTATGGCACCAGATGAAATACAACGTGTGCTGGTTTCCCGGCGTCAGATCGCCCGGCGGGTGCAGGCTCTGGCTGGTGAAATTGCCGCAAGTTATCGCGGGCGGGAATTGGTGATTGTGCCCCTGCTCACCGGATCAATTATTTTTCTCGCGGATCTCATGCGCTGCCTGCCACTGAAAATGCGCGTGGATGTTCTGGCGGTATCCAGCTATGCCGGCAAGATCACCCACAGCCGGAAACCGCGGATTTTGTATCCCAAAAAGCTGCAGGTGGCGGGCAAGCACGTGCTGATTGTGGATGATATTCTAGACAGCGGCCGGACCCTGGCGGCGGTGCGCGAGATTTTACGGCGGCAGCGGGCGGCCTCGGTGCGGGCTTGTGTGCTGCTGCGCAAGCACGCCGCAGTCCGGTTGGGGATGCAGGCGGATTTTATTGGCTTTGACATTCCCGATGAATTTGTAGTCGGTTACGGCATGGACTTTAACCACTTTTACCGCAACTTGCCGGAAATTGCCGTTCTGC
>JAKAYZ010000287.1 GCA_021816165.1 Planctomycetota bacterium
AGGCTGCGCCCCGGCCAGCAGGGCCAATACGGCAGAGCTGATAAGGAGCATTTTTAACAACTGGCGTCGGGGATGGTGGTGCCGGGAAAGCAAGATGGCTGCGAATACCATAAGTGGCAAACAACCAAGCAGCACCCATGGGTAGTGAAAAATAACCATGAGCGGTCATAATACCTCAAGGTGCGGCACGGCGCTTGGTGTCGGCCAGTACGACAAAGTTATTGCCATCAGGATTGAATGATCTCGGCGATGATGTCCGTGGTGGTAATGTCGTCGGCTGCGGCTTCATAGCTGGGTATTATCCGGTGGCTTAGTACAGGCGGTGCGACGGCATCAATATCTGCCTTGCCGACATGAATTCGCCCCGCCGCCAGTGCCACCACCCGGGCACATGCCAGCAAATGTTGACCTGCACGCGGACTGGCACCTAAGCGAACATATTTTTTTGTTTTTTCGCTGGCGGTTCGAGACTCTGGGTGTGTTTTTTCGAGATAACTGGCGGCCAGTCGCAACATTTCCGGTGCGATGAGCACATGTCGGGCCAGGGATTGCATTTCCATTAGCCGATGCGATTCTAAAACGGCGGCCGGCGGAAGTTCATTCAGGGGGCCGCCAATAACCCGCATCAAGTCATCACCGGAGAGATTTTTCACACGGAGTTTCATCATGAAGCGATCCAACTGTGCTTCCGGAAGGGGAAAAGTACCATCCATTTCAATGGGGTTCTGTGTGGCAAGCACGAAAAATGGACGAGGCAATTTATGCTCTTCACGACCCACGGTGACGGTTGCCTCATTCATCGCCTCGAGCAAAGCGGACTGGGTTTTGGGTGCTGCCCGGTTGATTTCATCGGCCAGAATCATATGGCCAAAGATCGGTCCCGGCTGAAATTGCAACCTCCGAGCGCCGCTTTCGTCGGTCAGCAGAATGTGGCTGCCGATGATGTCTGCCGGCATTAAGTCTGGCGTAAACGAGATGCGTGACATCTGCATGTCCAACAAGCGGGCGAGCGTCTTGACCAGAAGCGTCTTTCCCAAGCCCGGGACGCCCTCGAGTAAGATGTGTCCCCCGGCAACCATGCTGACGATGGTCATTTCCACCACACGCCGATGCCCGGCGATTACCTGCTCAACACCGCTGCGCAAAAGTTGAAAGTCGCGTGCGAAGTCTGCAACCTGCTGGTTAATGGCTGCAGAATCGATTTCATTGGTACCAGCGGCGATATCATCTGCCGGCGTGATGGATTTCATATGCCGCCTTTCAATGTTTCTGATGTTTGCGATGTACGCGATCGTTGGGACGAGACTAAGCGGCCGCTTGCCACATTCGCCTTTGCAGGAATGCCATGCACCCCTGCCTCCTGAAGTCTGAAATATTCAAGAGGTGGCGGCCGACCATCGAAATGATCCACCGGTATAAAAAAAAGATAAAGATTCAGGATGATAAACAGCAAGACGGCCACGGATATCTTCACCCAATAAGGGATGACGGCGTTGGTAAGTTGGCTGAAGCCCCCTTCAAAGATGCCTGCAATGACAAACATATGTGCCGAGCCAAGCAGGAGACTGACAATATCGTGGCGTTGGGCCCTGATAGCGGCGATGATGGATCCGTGCGATCCGCCGCCGGTCAGTTCGGCACGGGCTATGACCAGACCGGCCGCACTGGCAACGCAGATGGCGGGAAGTTCAAATGAACCGTGCGGCCCAACCCAGGCTAATAAATAGGTGCCCACACCATCGGCGAAATAGCGCTGTGCCAATGAGCCGAGCATCATGCCATTATAGAAAAGAAGGCCAATGCTGATGATGCCGAAAACCGCGGCGGTGGCAAAACCCAGCACTCCCACGAGTATATTGTGAGTGAAAAGCATGACCGTAAAGGCGACGTTCTGGCCAACAGAATATTGAAAATGTTTGCCGGACTGAATGTCAAAGCGTTCCTTAACACGCTGCGCCGGCTTCTGCCGCCAAAATTCCTGTGGCACGATTGATAGCGCGGTGGATGGATGAATGCTGGTTGTAACCCACCCAAAAACCGTACCGCCGAACATAACCCCCGCTGCCAGTAGCAGAACCATCCATTGCCGCCGCGCCGCTGCCGGAAAATCGTGCCGCAGTAAACGCCACCACGCCCTGAAAAGTGATGGATGTTGGGGAGGCGATAGCGATTGATACGCTCGCGCAACCAGACGCTGCAAATGCTCGGTTACCGCAGCGCTGCCACCAGCCGTGCGCATCAGACTCAAATCGCTGGAGACCAGGCGGTATAAGGTGAATATCTCTCCCGATTCTTTTACCGTCAACGGCAACCCACGGCCGCCATCGTAGCGATCAAGCAATTCAGCAAGACGCTCCCACCGCTGCCGACGCATCGTGATAAAGTCATTGAGGTTCATGGTTGCCGCTCCTCGCAGTAGCCGCGTGCGTCATCTTCGGCAAAGTTGCAATAAAAAGCAATGAACCCTACAGGCGGCGATGATTTGAACCAGTCGGTGACGACGGAGCCAATCGCAATCAATAAGGTACATGGGTGTGCGACGGTGATGGATAAATGCATGCAGCGTGGGCCAGATACGCGATTGCTGCTCCCCTAAAAAAAAGCGGGCAACCGCGAAGGTTGCCCGCAAAGACTGATAGGATGCTACACCGGCCGACCGGCGACCAAGACGACTCAGCTGACGGATACTGCGACCTTGCGACGGCGAAGACCGAGCAAGGCAACCGTACCTGCAATCCCAAGCAAACCAATGGCAGCCGGTTCCGGGGTGACTACCGTTGAGGTGGAGAGATTGGTAACGAGCAACCCACCGTTGACCACACTCGAACTGCTCAGGTTGAGCGTCCAAGTATTGGTCACCGATACGGAGTTGCTGGGTGTCATCAGGCCAGTGCCTGCGGTATTGTATCCAACCGAAGAAGATGGGGTGTATGGGCTTGAGGTATTTAGTGCCAGCATACCTGAATCTTGGCTGGTTGAGGCACCAGTTGAAGGGGCGACCAAACCATTGAAATCGATCGTTTGGTTGCTGGTGGCGTCGGTTGCAGTAGCGGAGCCCGATATCTGCATGGATTCAAAGTTGGTGTTGCTGGAACCCGTCGCATAGCCCGTTTGGGTGACTGCGAAGGAAATGGCTGGGGGATTCTGTGTGCTGTCCGTCACAGAACCGAACTGGGTTTGCAACGAATTACTACCCACGGTAACCAACACACCGCTGTAGGAAAAGCCATCGAACGATCCAGCCGGTGCAACGTACGTCCCGGCACCAAGCAGTAACGCGGCGCTTTGCAGCGTCACGTTTTGGCTTGAACTGCCGACAGTGATCACCATCGTGGGCGTGGCAAATGCGGCCGGAGCCATCAATGCCGAGAGCGCAAATGCTGCGATTCCAAAACCTGCAGCCTTCGTCATAACAAAACCTCCCATAAGAAACCGGACAAGGGCACACTGCCAAAAGTTACCCAAATACAAATTGGGCAAACCAGTTGGCCCGCACCAGCAGACTGTTTAAGTTAATTCAAAGGCCAGCCTTGAAACGTCAGGGCACCTCACATACCGCAGAGGCGCGAACGTTGCCCAGATGACTGACTACATTGACTTGCTCTACTAACCCGTCCCCAACGGACTGCGAAGAGTTTAACCCACAAACTCAATGCTGTCAAGAAAAAAATATTTTTTTCTCAACGCATTTGAGAAGGGGCACCAAACAGACGTGTACGCAATCCGACAGCACGCCAACGCCCTTAGCATCCCCAGCAAATACATGCTGGTGTGTCAGGCTTTTACCCGGCGCCGCAAACCGACCAGTGCGCCAACCGAACCGAGGCCAAAGAGGGCCAGCGAAGCGGGTTCAGGCGTGACGATGCTTGTCGTTTGCAAATTCGTTACCACACCGCCAAAGTTAGCCATCACCCCGTTGGCCACATCCAACGTCCAAGTGTTGGTTACATCTATGGTTGGACTGACCGGATTCAAATTGACCCCACCCGCGTTGTACGCCACGGAAGAGGACGGCGTGTAAGGCATGGCAGAGTTAAGCTGCAATGCACCGGAATCTTCCATTCCTATGACGGTGTTGCCGCTGTTGGTAACTTGCGAATTAAAATCAATGGTGTCTGCACTCGTTGCCCCGGTTGCAGAAGCCGAACCGGTAGCCTGCATCGATTTGTAGGTGCTGCCCGTGATGCCACTTTCGGTGACGCTAAATATCGCAGTCGCGTTGGAGCCGCTGCCATTGACAACACTGAAAAAGGAGGTGCTAAGAGCGTTACCGGAAGTGGATGCGATCAGCGGCCCCCAGCTAATTCCATCCAAACTACCGCTTGACGCGGTATAGGTACCGGAACCCGCTGACGTGAAGGTGATTGTCTGCGATTGAGCACCGACCTGCACCTGGCCGCTAATTTGAATACTGGCAAAGGCTGAAGGCGCGAACGCCAAAGCCACTACCCCGATTGCCGCCGACATTACAATTTTCACGGTAACCTCCTGTATAACCATCTTCCATACATCTACACCTGCGGCAAAAACCCTACGCACGCAGGATTATCCGCAGAGTACTGAGTTTTTCGAATAACTTCTTA
>JAKAYZ010000288.1 GCA_021816165.1 Planctomycetota bacterium
CCGCTGCCGCCTTCATGAGTTTGCCACTGAAAAAAAGCAACCGTCGGCTCGGACCGGGCAGTTGCATTTTGTCATCCACCACCACCATATTATGCGACAGGGATACCTGCACCCAGAGCTTATACATGGCCGAGCCGTAGCCGAACCAACTGGTTTCGGGGTTGTAAAAGCTCTGGCCATAGCGCATCAGCGAGACCAGATCCGTGAGGTCAAAATGACCGTGATACCCGCCATGGGTACCGTAACGCAGCACCACCTGAATGGCATGTGAAACCGGTTTGCCGGCATCGGGTGAACGGAGCATTACCACGGCGGCGTTGTCGGAATAGCCGGATCGGCGATCCACCTGCGGCGTGTGTTCAGGCAGCACCGCTACACTGTACAGCAGATGATGCGTAATGGCTTTTTTGGCCACCGCCGCGTAAAGCGGATTGTGATAAGCATAATAGGCCAGGGCGTAGGAGCCGGCACCGCGCATTTCATGGGCGTCATTAATTCCGAACATCACGCCGCGATAGTCGGGATAAATAAGAAACCCATTCCACATACGCTGAATACTGACATGGTTGGAATCCAACTGTCCGGCTTTCGCAAAAGACATGCCATCCAGCGATTGTGACTCATACGGATGCAGCCCCACAATCGGCGAATACCGCACCGGGAACTGCGCGGTAAGCAGGTTAATTCCCCATGGCCTGCACGCCAGAGCCAGTTTGGTGAATTCGCGAGCGCACCAGAAGTCATAGGTCACCGCCCCTTCAAACCACCACCCGTCACTCATTTCACCGGCGCGTATCTGATCCTTAAATCCGCCGGGACCATATAAAAAGCGCCGCAAGTCAACTCGGTCCTGTACATCCATGGCAGAGTAAGCGCCGCCGACCAGTTCGGAAATCGACCAGTTGGAGACATCCCCCATATCCAGTGCCCGCGAATCCACGTGCATCCAGAGCCGCAATGTGGCATTGATTTCGCGACAATCCTGCGGCGTAAGCACACCGGCGTTTCTAATTAAATCATACGCGCGGGCGTAGCACTGGAAGGACTGCCCCTCCTGCACCAGGCCGGCATGGCAGGCCATGAGTGTGTCGGGGTAACCGGTGCGGGGGTTCGCCAGCCGACGCAGGAAAAGGGCTACCTTTTTGGCGTAAATTTTATTGCGTGTGAGTTGCCAGGCGATGGCGGTGTGGAGCGCGGGGTAGCCGGCATAGGCTGCGAATAGGGGACGGGTGTTGAATTCTCTGGAAAATTTCTGACCTTGGCCGGCCACGGGCACCTGCCACTTGGAAGCTTCACGCGCGTAGTGGTCGGCGCGCTTCTGCGCCCAGGGATATTTTTTGATTTCTTCGCGAATGGCATCCCAACCGGCGCGGGTGAACATGATGCTTGGTGGGGGCAGATGGCTCTGCGTGATAAGCGTCATACGCGATGCCAGGGAGGCATCACCCTCAGGCACAGCGATGATATGCTGGCTTTCATATCCGCCGGCGGGAATATCGGTTGGCACGTGCACGGTCACGGTGCAAGTGGCACCGGCCCCCGCATGGAGCGTGAGTTGGGTCGGGGTGATGGCAGCCTGCATGGCGTGCCAGCCGCTCTGCTGAATGGCAAGGCTAACACTTTGCGTTTTAGCCCTGCAGTTAATGACGGTGATCCGGTACTGCACGCTGCCACCAGGAGCTGCGGCGCGGGATCGCACCGGGCACGCCAGATGCAGTGACTTTCCCGGTATCAATCCCACATGCCCGAGGCGCACACCGAAAATTGCCGCTCCATCTGCGGTTGTGATATGCAGCGTTACGTGGCGGATGAATTGGAGCGTACCGGGCACCGCCCGCGGCAAATCAAAGGCGCTCCACGGCAAGGTGACCGTGCACCACCCCTTGCCCGACAGCGCGGCAGTCGCCGATGTTGCGGCAATGAGACTCTCGCGTTGGGGCTGTGGGGGAATTTGCAAGGTGACGCGGACTGTGGCTGGGGCATTTTCCGGAAGATACATGCGCAGTTTCAAAGCGTACCAATGGCGAAAATTGATGGTGCCGCCGCAGCGGTCCACAAAGCCCTGGGAGTACCAGCCGGTGTGCGGCGGCGTTGGGGAAGCAGTAAACTCTGCTGTACCGTCGGCCGGGAAATCCGCCATTCCGCCGGCAATATTCCGCAAGCCGCTCCAGCCTTTAAACTCAGATCCTCCCAGCGGCAGGTATATTTGCACGGGCGCAGCCAGAGCCGCATCTCCGGTGGCGGCGGTTGAAGCGATCGTCGCCAGTGTCGCCATCACAAATAGCAGCACAACTGTGCCCCGCCGGGAAAGAAATTGCAAAAAACCTGTCCGCATCAACCGCACTCCGCACCGTAACCGCTCAAGGCATTATCCAACATTTTTGATAAAACTCTATAACTAAATGCGGCATTTTTATCGCGCATCGCGACAGCGTGGGTGACGTGCCCCGTCCGACTTTTTTCCGTGAGAGAGCGAGGTTGAACACACCGTTAATCTTTCTGTCGGTGCTTCAGTCCACCTGCTCAATAATCGCGATGGACCACGGCTGGAGCGTGCGGCGAAAGTTCAGCACCCCCGCAACATCGGCGCGTACCACGCTACGATCGGTTGCTGCTGCAACTTCACGCAGGTATTGCTCTTGTAATGGCGAAAGCGGGTTGGGTTCACCCATCGCCAGATAAGCGCTCATGGCGTCGCCATGGGCCGCATCCAGAACTTCCACGATAAAGCACGCACCAGGCTTAAGGCCGGAAATATTCAATGTAAAATCCTCGGGTTTGCCCATAGCCAGGACCCGCCGGGCACCGGTGCGGTCCGTCATGGAGGCCGGAACCGATAACTTCATCTCCGGGGGATAATGATAAGCCAGTGCTGTAAGGCGGCCCGACACGGTATGGCGTGTCACCACCGCACCGGGGCACTGGGCAACACGCAGGTCACCCAGGCGGTGCATAAAACGATAGGCGTGGAAGGTGGGTTTGGGGATTCCCTGAAAATTAATCATGCCGAAGCCGCCGTGAAATGCCGTCGGGCCGGCACCCCCTTCTTCAAATACATCGGTGAAAGTCCAGTAGGAAAGCGAGTCAACCAGGCCGATGGATTCCAAATTGGCCCGCACCACATAGGTGGCGGCCTGGAGAAAATCATGGGTATGATCGCGCGGTGAAGAGCTGGAACTCCACTCGGTGAGATGAATTTCCGCCTGTGGATAGACACTGGCGCTGACCATGCGGCGAACCGTACACAGATCTGCGGGTGTGGCCCCCGCCCCGCGGGTAAAGCCCGTATATACGCCATGTTCATCCAGAGGCCAATCCGTGGGATAAGGATGACAGGAGACAAAATCCACGGGCAGGTTTTCCCGATGACAGAATTCAATAAAAGCCTCCAGCCAGACGGGCTTCCAGTCCAGCGCATCAAGATCTTCAGCCCGTGTGACCGTCTTATGGCACGATATATCCTCACTTTCGCCGTCAAATCGGGCGTCAGGCACAAAGTTGCTCGTCGCCGGGCCGCCGACGCGAAGCTGGGCGTCCACCGCTTTCACCGCACGGGCGGTCACTTTATAAAGTTCAAAATATTCACTGCGTGTGCCGGTGAAAAATGGTTTGAGATTGGGTTCATTCCAGACTTCAAAATACCAGCTGCGCACTTCGTCCATGCCGTAACGGTCGATCCAGTGGCGCACCGTACGGGAAATGAGATCCTCCCACGCGGCGTAATTTTTCGGGGGCGATCCGTGGCCTTTCCACCAGAAGACCGTTCCCGTAACGCTGGCCAAATCGCGCGGACAAAACCCGAATTCGACAAAGGGCCGCACGCCGATGCTTAGCAGCCGGTCAAATATTTCATCAACATACTGAAAGTTATAATGCGTTACGCCGTCCTCCACGCGATAGACGAACATATCATCATGAAACAATCCGTGAAAGCGGACATAACGGAATCCGCAATCCGTGTGGACGCGATGCATCTGCTCCAGCCAGGTGGCGCGTAAAGCCTCATTGGCACGCCCGGCACCCACGCACAGGCTCCAAAAATGCTCCAACGGTGCAGCCGCAGCAGATGCTGACGCGGTAATTGATATGGACATGTTTTACTCCGATTCGACTCCGAATTTACCGTGGGCGTGAGTGTAGCGGCAGGCAGACTTGCGTTCAATGACATTTTGCGGCCACAATATAACCATTTGCGACATGGCCAAGGTGATCATTTTCCGGGGCCATGGCCGATATGAGTTAAACGCGCTGACGCCGGGGTCGGTAACACGTTGTTTTGTGAGGTAATGCAGGATGCCAAAAACTTCAAATTCCGAATTCGGTACCATTCGCCGGCCCGTGGTTGGCGTAGCGGTCGACGCCATGATGAGTTTTGGCCGACAGATTCTGCGCGGCCTGGCACAATATGCCAATCTTAAACGCCGCTGGCTTCTCATTGAGGATTTTCAGCTTGACTCCACAACCGCCCGTATCTGGCCGCAGTGCGATGGCATCATTGTGCCCTGATCCAGCCCGGAATTGCTTAAGCAGTTTCAACGGCGCTGCCAACATCTGATCAGTTGTTCCGGCGGCGC
>JAKAYZ010000289.1 GCA_021816165.1 Planctomycetota bacterium
TAACGCGCGGAAGAAATGCAGCGGCGAGGCGTAGCGGCCTTCCGAATCGAGCATGGAATCCAGATATGCAACGGTACTGTCAATCATGCCCCACGCGGTAAACATAAGCAAGGCGATGCGGCCGGGATCTGTCGAGGGTTTATGCAACCGCGCGGCATGCCAAGCCTGATCAATGGCTTTGCAGGCCAGGCCGGCGACGGCATCGAGCTTTTCAGCCGCATTCAGGGTACGTTCGGAAATATCCCGGCCCAACCAGGGCGGAGCATTTTCACCGGTCGTCGGACCGGTCCGGTTATCCGTTTCCGGGGAAACGGCGACGGCGCGGCGCAATTCCAATCCATCGGCATATTCCGACGTATGCACGCCCAGCCCGGCGATCGCCATGCGCGGGAAATCCGGATGGGTTGCGTCCGTCGGCGCAGATTCCGCCGGGCGAAGCGCATCGGGCGAAGCGGCGGAAAAGATCAGTGCGGTGTTATTGCCGCCAAATGCAAAATTGCAGTTAAGAGCCGCGGCGGGCCGGGAGCGTGTGGGTGCGGTGACCAGCGGCAGGCACCGGTCATTTTCCGTCCGGTCCGGATTTATGCAGCCGGCATTCGGCGGCAGTATTTGATGGCGCATAGCCAGCAGGCAAACAACCGATTCCACCGCGCCGGCGGCGCCGAAGGTATGACCGGTGAGCCGCTTGGTGGAACTGACCGGCGGTATCGGGGCGTTGGTGCGGTCCCACACATCGGAAATGACGCGCATTTCCATGGCGTCGTTATCGCGTGTGGCGGTGCCGTGGGCATTGATATAACCGATGTCCCGCGGTTGCAAGTGCGCATCATTCAGGGCCAGTTCGATGGCGCGTGCCGCACCGGCGCCGGCAGGGTCGGGTTTGGTAATATGAAAGGCATCACAGGTGGCGGCAAAACCGCGCAGATAACCGAGTGGGGGGGCGCCGCGCGCGGCGGCATGGGCTGCGGATTCCAATACCAGGAAGGCCGCCGCCTCACCAATTGAGATACCGTTTCGGTCGCGATCAAACGGGCGGCATCCGCCGGGCGCGACCAGTTTTAAACTGCCAAAACCGGAAATGATGAGCCGGCAGAGAGCTTCGGCGCCGCCGGCCAGAGCCATGGAAATTCGCCCAAGTCGGATGGCATCCATGGCGGCGCCAACCGCGATGGCGGAGCCTACGCAGGTGGTAAGATTGGTATACACCTGTCCGCAGATATGATGTCGGCGCCGGACCAATTCCGCGGCTTCATAGGGCTGTATCCGCCGCAACAGGCCGCTGTCCGCGGTTTGGGGATTAATTCTGTAGGCGGTGTAAAACACCTCATTGCGATCCATGCCGCAGACAGTGGTGGCAAGAAAGCAGCCGGTGCGATTGCCCATGAAATCCAGCGTGCGCGGCAGCGACGCGGAAAGGAGCGCTTCGTCGGCGGCGAGGCAGGCAAGCTGCTGGGTGCGCGAAAGAGTTTTCCAGAATCCGGGCCGCAAATCGTCCGGACAGGGAAGATCGTGACACTGGGCGACGGCAACGGACCCAAGGGCAGGCGGCAGCGGTTCTTGCCATGGGGACAGGTGTTCCCGCCCATGGGAAATTGCCGACCAACTTTGATCAACAGTGAGTCCGGCGCAGGTGACCATGCCGACACCGGTAACCACCACATCCGGATATGATCCGGAATGCGTTATATCATGGGAAGGGGCGCCGTTCATAGAATTGCACCTGATGGCGCGGTAACCGCAGGCGCGCCATGCTCCGGCCCGGCGGCGCCGCCATCCGGATCGCGGCGCGCCGCTGAAATTCCGGCTACCAGGGGGTTGCGCCGGTTCCACACATCCCCGCCCAGAATACCGATAATCGCATCGCGCACAGCGGCGGGTTGATGCGGCGCAAAAAACAGATTGCGTACGAGGTCCCGCTGGTAAAACTTGTGCACGAATGCCTCAAACACGGCCATGCCGCGATCCATTGCACCGGTGAAGTCCGGGCTGATTTCCGCGGTGGGATCGGCAAGGAACGTTTCCACGGCGGCCGCGGCGAATTCCGCGGATTTAAGGGCCAGATGAACCCCGCTGGAAAAGATCGGGTCTAAAAATCCGCCGGCGTCTCCGAGGAGGATGCAGCGCGGCACCTGTCGAACCGGGCAGTGATAGCTGTAATCCGAAGCCGCCCGCCACGGGGCGACCGCTTTCGCGGCGGCGACGCGGCTGTGCAGCGTGGGCGACTGTTGGATGGCGGCGAAAAACTGCTGTTCCAGCGTGAGATTTTTTTTAACACCCTGTTGCGCCAGGACCGTGCCGATACTGGTGGTACCGTCGCACAGTGGAATGCACCATATCCAGCCATGCTCAATAATATGCATGGTGATGTAGTGCCGCTCGTGCGGGTCGGCCGGGGGAAGATTGTCAAAATAGTTATAAACTGCCAGACGACCGAAATCCGGCAGCATGCGCCGGCCGCCGAGGCGCCGGGCCATAAAACCGGGCGCACCGGAGGCGTCCAGCAGAAAATCCGCGGTATACTCCACCCCGCCGGAGCAGGTGAGCGTTACGCCGTCGCCGGTGAGGACGGCCTGTTCCACGGCTGTATTTTCATGAACCAAAGCGCCGGCAGCGGATGCCGCGTCGCGCAATTGCCGGTCGAAAACGGAGCGGATCACCTGAAAAGCCGGGGGTGGATCGCCACGAAGCAGCGAGGCAAATTCAAATGTTTGCATTTCGCCGATGACAGGATCAAAGAATCGGGCGCCGAACTTCTGCTGGTGATGCGCGGTCATAAACCCGCGATCCAAGCCGATTTTCCCCAAAACCGGCATGCTGTGGGGCAGAAGAGACTCGCCGATGTGATGCCGCGGATGTTCGCCGGCTTCCAGCACGCGGACCGTGATACCGGCCCGCGCCATTAACGCGGCGGCGGCGGCGCCGGCCGGGCCGCAGCCAATTACAAGCACTTGTGAGTGTTGATCTGCCATTGCTGTATTCTCGCGCATCGGCAGGCGGCAGGCAAGTGATCGAAAACCGCTTTGCGGCCACCATCGCCGGGCCGACGCCGGTTGGGCTACCAGCTTTGCAAATCGCCAAGCAGTTCTTCCACAAGATCTTTCATGGTTACCAGTCCCACCGCGGCCCCCTGCTGGTTTACCACCACGGCAATCGTTTGATGGGCGGCCTGCATCAGTCGGATGGCGGTGCGAACGGATTGTTCCGCAAGCAGCGTCAACACGGGGTGCAAATGTTTCTGTAATTGCAGATCACCGGCGTTGCCGATCACGTCAATCACGTCCACCATGCCCAGCACATCCTGCGCGGACCGGCCGAGGACGGGCATTCGCGATACATGATAGTGACGGATCATCGCCTCAAAGCCGCGGCGGCTGATATTCACGGGCACGCCGATGACACGGTTCCACGGCATCATGACTTCGCGAACGTTGACATGGGCCATGCGCAGGCCACGTTGGATCAGATCCTGCTGCGTATCCGTAAGCAGACCGGCGGCGGCAGGTTCGGCGGTAAAGGCCAGCAGGCGGGCGGGCGTGCCGACATCCGCCGATTCCAGCATTCTGCCGAAAATGCGCCGCGTGATCATATCCATCGCGCGCAGGAGCGGGAGCACCGGCACGACAGTGATGACCATCAAGGACCAGTTAAGCAACCGCGACAGGCGGTATGTCCAGTCGTCGGAATGCGTGAGGAAAAGGTCTTTGGGTAAAATTTCGGCAAATATGAGCATCAACGGAAGCACGATAAGCGCGGAGAGCAGGGTTTTAACCGTGGCGGAATAATGCCCTTCGCGCAGCAATTCCGCCACGGCCGCGGAGACCATAAAATTGCTGATATTCTGCCAGATCAGCAGTCCGGCAAGCGGACCGGCGGGTTTTTTTACCCAGGCTTCGATCCGCCGTGCGTCGGGGTCGCGTTTCCAGCCTCGCAATTGCAGTCGCGGGCGGGACAGCACGTAAAACCCGGTTTCCATCCCGCTGAAAATAATGGATCCCAGCAGCCCGACGCCGGCGGTGATCACCCACGCCAGCCATTGCGGCAGCACCGGTACGGACGACGAAAACGGAAATATCGGCACGGAAGCGGTCATGGCGAATCCTCCGGCAATTGTCCGCTGTGGGCGTTATTTACCGACGGACCCGCGGATGCCGCCGCGGTCTCCGCAACGGCTTTATCCACGAGGCTGATGCGCACCCGTCCGACGCGCGGCCCATGCATTGTTTCCACGGTAAGCCGTACATTCGGCAGGCGTACGGCATCTCCCGGGCGGGGAAGGCGGCCGAGTTCGGCGTAAATGACCCCGCCAAGCGTGGCGGCCCGCCGTGATGCATTGCGCCCGCTGAGCAGTTCGGCGCAATCCAGCAACGACACATTTCCGGACGCGATCCATTCGTCCGGTCCGGCCGGTTCAAGATGCTCCTGGACCGGGTCCCCGGGTTCGGAAATATCACCGATCAACTGTTCCACGACATCTTCAATGGCTACCAGGCCCGCCACGCCGCCGAATTCATCAACGACCAGCGCCATCTGAATATGATTCTCCCGAAA
>JAKAYZ010000290.1 GCA_021816165.1 Planctomycetota bacterium
CACCTGCACCGTGGCATCCACAAATTCCCCCGGCCATAATTCTTCCTGGGTGTTGGCAAAGGTGCCCATCAATTGAATGGATCCCGTGGAATCATTGACTGCATTGTCAATAAAACTCAAATAGCCCTGCAATTGTGGTCCAGGTGCGCCATGAGCATGGGCGTACACAAGCAGCCTGGAATCTTTCCGCTGGGCGGCAAGAATTGGGTAAAGATCGGTCTGTGGCAGCGAAAAGGAAACATAAATGGGCTGCATCTGGTTGATAACCAGCAAATTGGTGGTGGTGGCTTTTACATTGGTGCCCACAAAGGCCTGTAAATTGCCGGCCTTACCGTTGAGTGGAGAGCGAATGGTGCAGTAACCCACATTAATCTGGGCGGTGGTGACGCCGGCCCGGGCGGAATCCACGGCCCGCCGGGCCGCCAACAGGGAAGCCTTGCCGTTGGCCACATTGGCTTTGGCCTGATCGTAGGTGGATTGGTAAGCGTCATATTGTGTCACCGCCAGCGCCCCGTTGGCCGTGCCGATTTTTTGGGCCCGTTGCCAATCCGCCAAGGCATCCACATAAGCCGCCTGATAACCATCCAATTTGGCCTGAGCTACCAGCACGTTGGCCTGAGCTTGAGCCAAATCCGCCTGGACCTGCACAAGGGTGGCGACAAATGGCTGTTGGTCCAACGTGAAAAGTATCTGCCCCTTGTGCACCTGGTCACCGGGCTTGATCGGCACCCCATTAATGATACCATCCACCTGTGTTTGCAGGGTTACTGACGATACCGGCTCAACCACGCCAATGTTGGTGAGCTGCACCGGCACATCAGCGAGCTTGGCCACCGCCACTTTAACCGGCGGCAATGCCGCGGGTGGGGCGGCGGCTTTTTTGGCACATGCCGGCAACACCAGAATCGCCAGCAGTAAAGCGGCGGCCCGCAAAAACTGCCCATGTTGCAAAAAATTAACGGGATATCGAGCCGACTTCAAAACCGGTGCTCCGGATTAACAGTAACCTCTGCCGCTGGCTTGTAACCATCGCCGATCCAGCAAGCTGGCCAGTATAGTCCGCACCGCGGCCTTGGTCTATTAAGGTAACACCATCGAATCTGGTCAAAGTTGCAGCACGGAATTAAGTATTGCCACACGCGCCACTTGCTATTCACCTTGCGATAAACCTGGCAAGATGGGTGTGCGGTAATCTCTTGTGGCCACAGGCGGACCATGGCGTTGTATCGAAGGTGGCCCCGCAGTATATTTGGCGTTTCAGGGCAACCAGCGATTTAACGACCTTTGGTGTCGGTGCTCGCCGATCTGGTGCATACAATGCTCTGTGACGTTGCTGAGATCTTACTGCAAGGATAAATTTTCATGATGCAAACACATGGTTATGCCGTACAAGATGCTTCTTCTCCCCTGGCCCCCTTTGTCTTTTCCCGTCGTGCACCGGGGCCTCATGACGTGCATATTGAAATTCTCTATTGCGGCATTTGCCATACAGATTTACATCAGTGCCGCAATGATTGGGCAGGTTCTGCCTATCCCATGGTTCCGGGCCATGAAATTATTGGTCGTGTGAAGGCCGTTGGGCTACACGTTACCAAACTCAAAGTTGGCGATTTTGCGGGTGTCGGCTGCATGGTTGATTCCTGCCGTCAATGTGCCGCCTGCCGCGCCGATCTGGAGCAATATTGTGAAAACGGACCGGTCTGGACTTACAATTCCAAAGAATACCAGAGTCAGGAACCCACTTATGGCGGGTACAGCGAGCAGATCGTCGTGGAAGAACGCTTTGTGGCCAAAGTGCCCTCCACCCTTGATCTTAAGGCCGCAGCCCCGCTGCTGTGCGCTGGCATTACCACGTATTCCCCGCTGCGGCATTGGAAGGTTGGCCAGGGGCGGAAAGTGGGCGTTATCGGCTTGGGCGGCTTGGGGCACATGGGGGTTAAATTTGCCAAAGCCATGGGCGCTCACGTTTTCATGATTACCACATCCCCGCAAAAGGCCCAAGATGCACTGCGTCTTGGTGCCGACGAGGTTCTGATCTCCCGTGACCCCGCGGCCATGGCTCGGCATGGAAAAAGTTTTCACTTTCTGCTCAATACCATTCCCAACGGGCATGATCTGAATCCCTATGCCGGCCTGTTGAAGCTCGATGGTACGATGGTGCTGGTTGGGGCGTTAACCGCGCTGACACCGCCGCTGATGGGTGGCAGCATCATCCTCGGTCGTCGCAGTGTGGCCGGATCGGCCATTGGCGGCATGGCGGAAACGCAGGCAATGCTCGATTTCTGCGCCCAACATCAAATTGTCTCCGATGTGGAAGTCATTGCCATACAGGACGTCAACAAGGCCTTCGACCGTCTGCTGAAAAATGATGTTCGCTATCGCTTTGTCATTGACATGGCGTCGTTGCGGCCAAAGCACTAACGCCCTGGCCGGCTTGGAGAAAATAGCTGTCGATCCGCGCGGCCGGCACATGCACAAATGCACGCGCGGTAAGCCTGTCCACTGCTCCTGAACAGCCATTGAGTGCACTGGGTTCATCCGCGTACACTGGATATCTGGATCATCAGATTGTTTTTATGCCGAAATGCCCTATCATGGGTAACTGACCGGCGGCCCCTGTGGACCCAATGCGTAATGGCTTTCAATTTTCAGATTATTCAAGGTGGAATGGGTATTGGTGTTTCCAATTGGGCTCTGGCCCGCGCAGTCGCCCAACGCGGCCAACTCGGTGTGGTTTCCGGCACCGGGATTGCCACCATCCTGGCGCGCCGTCTGCAGCAAGGAGACGTCGGCGGACACATGGCCCGGGCAGGGGCCGCATTTCCGGCCCAGACGCTGGTGCGCCGCGTGTGGGATCGTTATTACGTGCCCGGCGGCATTGCTCCGGGAACGCCGTTCAAGTCCAACCCGGCGCCGACCATTCATTTTGGCCAGTCGCTGCTGGAACTTACAGTCCTGGCGGCATTTATCGAAGTGTTTCTAGCCAAGGAAGGTCATGGCGGGCCTGTTGGTATCAACCTGCTGGAAAAAGTGCAAACCACCACGCTGCCGTCTCTGTTTGGTGCCATGCTCGCCGACGTCAATTACGTGCTCATGGGGGCTGGCATTCCGCGATTCATTCCCGGAGCGCTCGACGCCCTGGCCCGCGGTCAAACGGCCGATTTACGGGTAGATGTCCAAAGCGTCGCCGCAGAAGATGACTTTTGCAGCCGCTTTGATCCAACCACGTTTTGGGCTGATAACCATGACCGCCCCGCAGGTCCCCCGGTACTGCAACGACCGGCCTTCCTGGCGGTTGTTTCGTCGGCTACGCTGGCGCTTACTCTGGCCCGAAAATCCAATGGTCGGGTGGATGGTTTTATTGTGGAGGGGCCTGTTGCCGGCGGCCACAATGCTCCGCCGCGCGGGCCGTTGCAACTCTCGCCGGGCGGCGAGCCGATCTACGGGCAGCGCGATAGCGTGGACCTGCAGAAAATTGCCGAGATCGGCCTCCCGTTTTACCTCGCCGGAGGATTTTCCACACCCGATCAACTATTGGCCGCGCGACGGCTCGGCGCTGCGGGTATTCAGGTGGGCACCGCCTTTGCCTTCTGCCGGGAATCCGGCATTCGCGATGATCTCAAAATGGAGGTTCTACAATCAGCCCGATCCGGCCGGCTGGAGGTCTTTACCGATCCCCTGGCTTCGCCCACCGGATTTCCCTTTAAAGTGCTGCAACTCCCCGGATCACTTTCATCCGCCCAAATTTATGCCAGCCGTCCGCGCCGTTGCGATATGGGTTATTTGCGCGAAATTTACCGTCGCCCCGACGGGCTGGCGGGCTATCGCTGCGCCGCCGAGCCGTTAGAAATCTATATGGACAAAGGGGGAATGCAAAGCCGCACCATCGGCCGCAAATGCCTCTGCAACGCCCTGTTTGCCACCGTCGGCCTCGGCCAGACCGATGCGCTAGGCGTGTGTGAACCTCCGATTCTCACCGCTGGCGATGACGTCGCTCACATCCACCGCTATCTGCGCCCCGGCAGCACCTCTTATTCGGCCGCCGATGTGTTGGATTTCATCCTGGCTCCGCCGTCCCCGCCCATTGTGCCGCATCGCCCAGAATAACGATGGCTGTCAGGGGGTGCGCAGCAGCTTGCAGATGTCTTCGCCGTTTCGCCATTTTTTGTAGATCATTAACGATTGTTCAATCACCGGAAAGGCGTAATCCGCAGGTAAAACATCGTCCACCACCACGCGCTTGTTTTCCAGCGATTTATAATCTTCAAAAAAGCGTTTCAATACTGCCAGCCGGTGCGGCGGTAACTGATGCACATCATGGTAGCTGTTATATTCCGGATCATTCACGTGGACCGAAATAATTTTATGGTCCACCTCATTCTGGTCTTTCATGGTCATCAGGCCGATGGCCCGAGCTTCCACGATGGTCAGTGGATACACCGGTTCGGCCCCCAGCACCAGCACGTCCAGCGGGTCGCCGTCATCGGCCATGGTCTGCGGAATAAAACCGTAATTGGCGGGG
>JAKAYZ010000291.1 GCA_021816165.1 Planctomycetota bacterium
ACGGCCGCCACGGCGGCGTCCTGCTCGCCGCTGTCGGCGGTTATCCGGTAGTGGATGTGGTGCCGCTCTGAAGCCAGAGCATGCCACTGCATAAGCCGCTCCGTGGCGGTCGCCCAGCGGCATGTGTTGGGGAATTGCAATAAAATATTCATAGATGTGGCTCGCACCCGGCTATAACATCAGCCAATAAAGCAGACGATACCGATCATTGCTGTCGGGCGGCCGCTACATGAGCTTGGCGGGCAAGCCGGTCCAGGACAAGCTCCATGTGCAGCAATATTCGGCGCGTGCGCTGCTGATTGGAGAGTATCTCAACTATTTGCCGGGTGTGCTCATGCTGATGATCCAGCAGGGTCTGCATGGCGATGGCTCGATCAATATCATGAGTGGTATGGCGCGCCGCCTGCCGCCAGGCGAACGACGCTACCGAAAATGATGCCCCTCCAGCCCCGATTGCCACACCAATCAGGGCAAATAATGCCGACCAGCGCACGGGTTCTTCCTTTAAGCGATTAATAAAATCCTTCATATCGGCTCTCCGGGAAAAGGCGGACCGCCCCCTGCACGTCGGGACAGCCCGCCGATGTCACGCTGGCGCGATGTCAGCTCGTTGCCGCCGTCACTACCCGTTGCGTGGCGGGATGCAAAATGGTTCCCGGTGCAATGGCCCGCGCCAATTCACTTATTGCCTGCCTGTGCTGCGATAGCTGCGTCCGGCTTCGTGCCGCGGCCGTGGTGGTCGCGCCGGCAATCAGGGTTGCAATCGCTGCCACAATGCCCAGGGCCTCGCCACCCATGGGGCCGGCAGCTTGCGCCGCCGCTTGAATCGCCGGCCGTAGGATGACCACGGCCGGGTTTTTGGCTGCCCGTCCGTCTGGTGGCGCGTTTTGGGTAATCGCCGCAACAGTCTGCGAATCTCGATGCACCATGGCGTGCATCCATTGACTGCATCCTCCAGCCGCCATGCACACACCCGCAGTCGGTATTACCAGCAGTCGCGCATTAAATTTCCACATGTTAGTCTCCTTTCGATGATTGATCATGTAATAATCAGAGTCAAAAATTATCCGTCCGGGCTTTTGATCCACATGCCAGGTGGCGATGGTGCGCTGTGCGATTAACTTGCCAGCGGTGGTCAGGCGTCTCGCGGGGCCACGGTTCTCGCTGCGCTGGTGGTCGGCCGCCGACATGGGCCACTTCGCTATCGCACATCCACCCGTAAGCAGAATTGCCGTTGCTGCTACCGCACACCGTAAGGTCATGGGCATCTCCGTCGGAATGGGGACCGGTGCGGATAATGTCCGAACCGGCCTCCGGTTGGGCGGGCGATGATCCCCTTTGCCACACGCCCGCCTCAGTGGTCAGTCGGGGCTATTAACTGGCCGGTCCGCCACCGCGCGGCTCGATACACACAAAGCCGCTGCGACTGTTGGGGCTGTTGGGTACCTTCAGGGGCTGCTGGCGCATCACCTTTCCGTCGATCCGGTAAATCATGCGGAAGGCCACCTCGGCGGCATCAAAGTAAAGATGCATCGACATGGCCGTTTCCACCTGTCCACCAGCCTTGGTGGCCACGCCGTATTGTTTCAGATCGGCGAGGATCACATCGCCGGCATCCCCAAGTGCCGGACAGTGATAGCTGTAAATCACCGGGATGCCGAAAAGTTTGGCGGTGGGCGTTTGGCCGATGGTACCGGCGGCGTAATACAAATTGCGCCCCGCCGAATCTTTGAGCTGTTCAAACTGCGCCTCGGCATCTGGATTGGCAATCCACACTACGCCGGACATATCGCCCGGTGCGGCGGTCCAAAGCAGACTTTTCATGTTGACCAGATTGGTGTAGCTGATGGTGCCCGCCACTTGTCCGGCGTCTGCGGGTGCCTGCACCAATGCTGAAGATGCGAGTATGCCCGATGGCTGGCCAAAGCCGGTGCCGTTGATGAATGCCTGGTTCAAATCCCACGCCAGCGCGATGCCACCTTCATCCAATATAAAATTACTCAGGGCCACATTATTGTCCTGCAGTAATTCATCCGTTACCGGCAGGAGGGTACCCCAGCGATTAAGTGTAAACTGGACGCGGTTGTATACCGGCTTCTGCGGAGCGATGGCAACTCCGTCACCATTGAGCCAACTGCCCAGCGATCCGCCCGATGCCGCCGTGATACCGAGTTCCGTCATCGATCGCACCGGCACAAAAAGCGAGTTGCCCAGCGTAATGGGATATTTGCGGGCTTTTTCAAACAGCAGGCTTTCTTCCAGCACATCACGGTAAATCTGATTGGCGTACTGGGTGGGCACCAGCGCGCCGCCGTCCGTCAAAGCCGTTTCATCCATGCCGTCCGCTTTACGGACCATGCTGGTCAATCGAGGATCAGACGTTTTATGGGTAGCCAATCGTCGAACCGCCTGAGCAAATTCACCCAGATTGGCAAACCCGCCCGTGGGGTCGGCCAACCGTCGCTCCGGCCCAACCACAATGCCGGGTTTCACCTGCCGCAGCGATTTGGATACCTCATCCATCACGCGCTGGGTGATAACGCCGGTGGCATTCTGCAATTGCTGATCGATTGACCCTTGAATCGCCTGCAGGGCCTCATCGAAGCCGGTCGGCGGATTGGCGGGTGCAGCCTGTGCCAATTTCTGCTCAATGAGGGCTTTCGCCTGTTCATCGGGCATATCCACCAGCGAATCTTTTTTGTGCCCTAAAAAATCATCGCATAATTGCACTTTCATACCTGATTCTCCAATCATTAAAAAATAATCATATTGTCCGCCGCAGATGCAGCGCCAATGGCAGGTCGATGGTGCTGGCCGCCGGGGTCGTTCTGCGCCACCGGTTGGTCAAGCGACATGCGTCCGCCCGCCACTGCAGCGGCTATAGGAGCCTGTCCGGGTAATAACGGGGGCTGCGACGGGCACCAGCCAGGTGTGGGCACCCGCAGATAACGATGGCCCGGCAGAAAATGGCGCGCCGGCGCGAGGTTTTAATAAAACGGTGCAGCATTGGTACCCCACGGTATCAAAAGCTCGAGGGTCTATTGTCGCTCCGGGCTGAACATGGAATTCAGATTTAAGTAATATCTATTATTGGGTGTAAACCGTCACAGGCCCTGCCGCGCTTTGACAAAGGCGGCCACAGCCCGATCGAGATCGGTCGTTTCGTGTGCGGCCGACATCTGCACGCGGATGCGGGCTTTGCCCATCGGCACCACTGGATAGCTGAAGGCTGTTACATAAATCCCAAGCTGAAGTAATGACTCCGCCATGCGCTGAGCTACGCTGGCTTCACCGAACATAATCGGGATGATGGCATGATTGCCCGGCACAAGATCAAAACCCGCCTTGGACATCGCGGCGCGGAAATAGGCGGCGTTTGTCCGCAGCTTGAGGCGCAAATCTTCCGAATCGCTCATCAGCCGTAAGGCTGCCAACGCGGCACCGACCAGACTGGGAGCCAGGGCATTGCTGAAAAGGTACGGTCGGGAACGCTGACGCAGCAGATCTACAATCGGCTTGCGACCGCTGACGTAGCCGCCGCCGGCACCGCCGAGGGCCTTACCTAATGTGCCGGTCAAAATATCAATGCGGTTGACCACTCCGTAATGCTCATGCGTGCCGCGCCCGTTGGGGCCTACAAAGCCGGTGGCATGTGAGTCGTCGACCATCACCATCGCCTCATAGCGTTCGGCGAGATCGCAGATACGCGGCAGATTGGCCATGATCCCATCCATGGAAAAAACGCCGTCGGTGGCAACAAGTAAAAAACGGCTGCCGTCGGTTCGGGCTTGGCGCAACTGCGTTTCGAGGTCACCCATGTCGTTGTTGCGATAACGGTAGCGCCGGGCCTTGCACAGGCGTATGCCGTCAATAATCGATGCATGGTTAAGTTCGTCACTTATTACGGCGTCTTCTGTAGAAAGTAATGTCTCGAATAAGCCGCCATTGGCATCAAAGCAGGAAGAATACAAAATGGTGCTGTCGGTTTGCAGAAATTCGCTCAGGCCGCGTTCCAACTCCAGATGCAGGTCCTGCGTGCCGCAGATAAAACGTACCGATGCAAGGCCGAATCCCCGTTCGTGCAGCGCCGCAACGGCCGCCGCAACAATGGCCGGATGATTGGCCAGTCCGAGGTAATTGTTGGCGCATAAATTCAGCAGCGGCGGCCCGTCTTGCAGTCTTACCGCAGATCCCTGTGGCGACGCGAGCACACGTTCCTGCTTTTCAAGGCCTTGCTGGCGAATCTTTGCCAAACGCGCGGCGATATGCCTGGCTATCGGGTTAAACATCATGCCTCCGCCCAGTTCAGGATCACCTTTCCAGCCTGACCGGACAATATTGCGTCAAAGCCACGCTGAAATTCGCGGTAGTCAAACCGGTGCGTAATCACCGGCGAAATATCCACCCCGGACTCGACCAGTACCGACATTTTGTACCAGGTCTCGTACATCTCACGCCCATAAATGCCCTTGATCGTGATCATGTTGAAGATCACGTTCTTCCAGTCA
>JAKAYZ010000292.1 GCA_021816165.1 Planctomycetota bacterium
ACCCAGGCTGCGGACGATTCGAGAGATGGGCCAGCATATTGTTGAAATTGAAATTCATATTATTCAGCATTGGGCGTTTGAGCAGATACAATAGATATGGTCCCACCGCCGATCGCTTCAGCCCTTCCGCCAGCTTCGTAAAATTTTTTGACTGCACTGCAGTGGGTTGGCTCAGCACAGATTGCATCTGCGGAGCACGGCACACCTGGGCCAGATATCGACAAACCAGAACGCTAAGCTGTGGTGACTTCCAGTGCGCCAACTCCCGGGCCGCCAAGGTGCCGTCCTGCACTTGCATCCAGTAAGTCTGGTCAAAGTGCTGAATTATAATGCGCTGACCACGAAATATCGCCGTGTACTTCCGATTCGGCTGAACATACGGCGACATACCCATCAGCACGGCCCGCCTCCACAAAGTTTTCACCATCGCCGGGGTTGGCTTGCGATTCCATACCGCATCCATTGCCGTAATGTACACCAGTCGGTGAGAATCCCTGAGCAAACGTTCCAGCAGCCAATCGGTGTAAGACCCCGGTATTTTCGCCAAAGGATGCGCTACCTCCGCCCGGCGCTGTAGATTGTGAGAATATGCCCCGGCCACCAACGGCAACATCCGCGGCCCAAGCCCCCAATGCAACAGGGCCATCCGTTTTTTTAGCGGCAAATGCAACAGCGACCTGGCCCAGCGCGTTAAATCGCCTTGGTATTCCAGCAGATGATCCACCCGAGCCGTGCGCTCCGGACCGCCTGCCTGCATCATACCGGCCACCAACGAGGCCAAGGCTTGTCGAATATCCGCGCTGCCCGCCTGCCGTGTGGCATATTTCTGCGAACTTAAACGCGCCATCCCATGCGCAAAGAGCCGCAGCGCGTGCGACATACTGGCAATGCGGCCCTTCGCATTTCCTGCCATCTGGCTCTGCCCCTGCACCGGCGAGCTGAAGACCGCAGCAGCCACCAATAGTAACCCCGGCAGGTACTTAACCATTTTTGATTTCATTGCCCTGTCCATTCTTGAATTAAGCCCCCCACCCGGCCGCTATTACGTTGCCATAATGGCCCCAGCCGTTCACGTCCCGGCGATGTCAGCGCCTACAGCATAGCCACTTAGACGAACAAAACACGCCTCCGGTTCCTCAGCATCACCCACCTGACCTTAAGTTTACCACCACAGGACCTTTGGTTGGCAAATAGATTACAATGGCCACCCGTTTGTTGGTCAAGGCGTTGTTGAACCCGGGATATGCTCATGACAATGGTCTTACTGGTTTTGCTGATCATTTTAACCAGCATCAACTTGCTGGTTGGTTTTATCCTGCGCAGCCTGAACTCTGCCGTTGCCGCGGGCAATGCCAGCCGGCTGGATAGCCTCCAGAAAAATATCGACCGTTTGGATCGCCTCGTCCGTGAGGAAATGGCCCAAGCTCGCGCCGAATCGGCTCAGACCGGTCGCCAAGGACGCGAAGAACTGGCCGCAGCACTCAAAGGGGTCGGTGATTCGCTTAATACCCAACTGACACACATCACTCAGACCAACCTGCAGCGATTGGATGCCGTCCGCGATACTGTTGAAAAACGCCTCGACAGCGTGCGCAACGAGATTGAAGAACGCCTCAAGCTCCTGCAAGCGGACAACAATAAAAATTTGGAACAAATGCGCGTCACTGTGGACGAAAAACTTCAGGGAACGCTGGAAAAGCGCCTTGGAGAATCGTTCAAAATCGTCAGCGAACGGCTGGAGCAGGTACACAAGGGCCTGGGCGAAATGCAATCCCTGGCGGCCGGAGTAGGCGATCTGAAAAAGGTGCTTACCAACATCAAGACCCGCGGCGGCATGGGCGAAGTGCAACTTCTGGCCTTGCTGGAAGATGCTCTGGACCCCGCGCAATTTCAGTCTCAAGCCAACATCAAAGGTGACAACCGCGTGGATGCGGTCATCAAACTTCCGGGCCAAGATGGCAATGCCCAGGCACCCGTGCTGCTGCCCATCGATGCCAAATTTCCGCTGGAAGATTTTCAGCGACTGATCGCGGCGCAGGAAGTTGGAGATACCGCCCTGATCACCGCTGCGGCCAAACAGTTGGAACAATCTGTGGAAAATTGCGCCGCCTCCATCTGCAAAAAATATATTGCCCCACCGCTCACCACTGATTTTGCCATCTTATTTTTACCCACCGAAAGCCTTTTTGCCGAGGTGATCCGCCAGACCGGCCTTGTCGATAAGCTCCGCCAGAAATACAGAATCACCATTGCCGGCCCCACCACTCTATGGTCCATCCTGACGAGTCTGAGAATGGGATTTCAGACTCTGGCCATTCAAAAGCGTTCCGGCGAAGTCTGGCAACTTCTTTCCAAGGTCAAAACCGAGTTCAACCTATACGGCGAAGTCTTGGACAAGGTGAAAAGGAAGCTCGACGAGGCTGCCAATACGGTAGACCAGGCGGCTGTACGCACGCGAGCCATAGAGCGCAGCTTAAAGGACGTGCAAGCTCTCCCCGCCAACCCGGTGGACACGCCGGACAAGCCAGTCGCCTTGGGCGGATCGGGCCAGGAGGCCTGAAGGACGTTGAAAGGTCGCCTCAGGCCGGGGCTACGTTAGTCCCAGGATGGTTGTCGTGGTTGTGTCTGCGTGTGGGATGAGCCGCCATCTTCGGAGGAACCGCCTGACCACCGCGTTGGAGCACCAGAAAATCATGAGAACTTACCTTGGCAACCAATAAGGTGGTCGGTAATACGTCTTTGCCCAGCCCGGGTGCATGGAGTTTGGTGATCTGCGAATTAGCCGGGCCGGCCATCAGACTGAGCGTAATTACCCCCTCATTGCCGATGGCTTCATGCCGCAAGGCCATGCGAAATACCTTCACCACGGCGCAGCTAAGTTCCTCATCCCCATGAATCTCATGCACAGGACACGTACCCGCCTCCGCACCAAGCGCCGCTTGCGCCTGGGCTTTGGTTAATACCGGTGCATGGGCAAGTTCCTTCTTGAGTGCAGAGTGCAAGCCTTTGACTGCAGCCGCAAAGGTTTCGCCCATCACCTGAGCATCGGCGCTTTGCATGGATTTGCCGCATCCGGCGCACGTGATTTCCTTCTTGAGAAACGCCTTGATGGTACCGATGACACCACCACCAATGGAAAGCGTGCTGACGCAATGTACACAGCGGGGAAAGTGACTTTCCATGTTCAACCCCTTAAACTTTTCACCTGCCGTGAACCGCTGATTTGCCTTGCCTTCCTGGCAGTTGCGGTCACGGCGTCGACGTTCGGCGACAACCGAACTGTCATTATGATAACCAATGCCACCGGCAAATGCAAACATTTTTCAGTCGGCAAGGTGAATAAGGGCGTGGGTTTCAAAAGTACCTGAAAAAGGGCGTTTTTCGCAGTGGGCGGCGGTGGAACTGGTGGTTCCGGCCAAAGCTGGGCTTGTGCTGATCGCCAGGGTCGCGGTGACAGCGAGCGGGCAGATTTCAGGGCGTTCTCCCGTGCAATGGAAATCAGGTCCGCCCGCGAAGCGGCTTGGGCCAGCATTGGGCGGTGGCCGCCAGATTGGACGGTTTTAAACTGTTCCGGCACTGGCGTTGGAACATTTTTTCCCGCATGATGTCGGCGTTGACGGTGTAGGTTGGAGGCCACAAGGCCATGGATACGCGCCCCGGTGCCTATTGGTTTGTGCCGCTGCTACGACCACGAGAATCAGTGGTTTCACCGCTGCAGATTTGTGCTGTGGATACGGTGCGACTAAGAGCCGACGACTGTGCAGACCGCGTTCTGCATCAATTTTATACCGGCGTACTGGGATTGTTGGAGATAGCAATCAGCGAGGACCGGCTGATCTATCGTTTAGGGGTGATTGGTGTGGAGCTTTTGCGTAACGCGGAAAGTTATAGTGCCTTGGCAATTACCCCCGACACGCAGCCCTTTCAATATCATGCGCGGCCACACCTTGCCGACCTGGAAGCGGGACGACCCAACCAGCGACGGGTCTTTGGACAGATTGGCCTTATTATCCGCAACTTTTCGGATGCAATTGCCAAAATCGGTCCACATTGTGAGATTCTCCATGGCGATACCGGGCGCTGCCGATCGGCGGTGTTCCGCGACCCCGCCGGCAACTTGATTTACCTGTTGGAGACCCGACCATTTTAGGGTCACTCCCCCCCCACAAAACGGCCATTTCTGTTGTAGTGTCAGGCAAAGCACCTTATTATCGTTATATATTGGGGGTTCAGCTATGGGAAACGCAGGCAGGTTAAAATCGCAACTGGGCCATGGCAACAGAGTTGCGGTGCTGTCTATACTACTGGTGATCTTCAGCGGAGCATGGTTCTGGGCTGGTCACACCGCCTGGGGACAGGGCTTCGGGCTGGCCCAAGGTGCGGCCAGACCGATTGAAGCGGTAACGCATGACAAGGCGGCCATCATCACTGTTCATGGCTCTATCGACGCCATCATGGCGGAAAGCATCATGCGGCGCGTCCGCGAAGCGAAAAGCCGCG
>JAKAYZ010000293.1 GCA_021816165.1 Planctomycetota bacterium
TCTGCCCCTTTGGTTGCCAACCTTTATGGCCCCGCCTTTTTATATTTTTTTATTGCGGCAGTTCTACCTGACGATCCCGGACGAACTGACCGAAGCCGCCGTCATCGACGGTGCCGGCCCATTCCGCATCTGGTGGCGGATCATGGTTCCCCTCACCCGCCCCGCACTGCTGGTGGTGGGGTTGTTTTCATTTGTGGCATCGTGGAACAATTTTATCGGCCCGCTGGTTTATCTCACCCACCAACGCACCTTCACGCTGGCCTTGGCCCTGCAATTTTTTCAGACGCGGCATGGTGGAGTGGCCCATACCCTGCTCATGGCGGCTACGGTACTGGTGGTGCTTCCCATTATCGTCATATTTTTTCTGGCCCAAAAGACGTTTATTCGCGGTATTGCCACCACCGGCATCAAGGGATAATCCGTCGGCAGGCCGGCACCCAAAAAGTAGCAAAAACGGTCATTTATTGTGCCAAAATCTTCATTTTTGCGTATTAATCCGATGTGCAAATCACTGCCGCTCTCGCACGCGCCGGCCACCCCTGTCTTGCCGACACGCCCCGAGCGCTTGCCGGAGTGTTTTTTTTCAGCCTAGAATACTCCAGTCGTGATCAGGGTGGCTGCGTGACATTTTTTAAGCGTGAAGATGTTTGAGATCGATTCCAACCAAAATAACCTCAACCCCTCGCCGGAGGTGGAGTTTCTGAAGTTGCTTTCTCCCCTGATGCGGCGCAGTTGTGCCCACGCCGCCGCCGAATTCATCACTCAGCATTGGCCCACTGCGGAACTCTGCACATTCGCATCTTCCCGGGATATCGAAATATCGGCACTGGCGATTGACGCCTTGGCTTTGTGCGGCGACAAGTCGGCGATAGTCAAGCTGCAATGCCTGCTGCGAAAGCCGCGCCCCGACATTCACAGGCGGGCTGAAAACGCACTTTGGAGCATCTGGTTCCGCAGTGGATCGCCCCAGGCGGTGTGCCATCTTAAATGCGGTTCAAAACATCTGGAGCATGAGAATTACCTTACGGCAGTCAATCAATTTTCATTAGCGTTCGACGCCGACCCCACCTTTGCAGAGGCCCTCAATCAGCGTGCCATCGCCTATTACCTATCGGGCCGATACCGCGAGGCAATCGATGATTGCCTCCGCGTTGTGGCTCTTATGCCGCCGCACTTTGGAGCACTCGCCGGCATGGGCCATTGTCACGCCCAGCAGGGACAATTTCAGGCCGCACGCTCGGCTTATTGCCGGGCACTGGCCATCTACCCCTACATGGACGGCGTGCGGCAATCACTCTCGGATGTTGAGGCTCTGATCCATCGCCAAAAGCCCGCAGCCTGAGGTGGCATGCAATGGTCTGCCACCATTCTCTTGTAACTCAGTCCGCCTGCCCAAAATAACCCCACGCCCCATCCACTTGTAGTCAGGTTTTCTGGCCATATCGCCGCGTGGTATCGGCACCATGACTGCCATCGCCTGCCACAGCGCTGCGCACCAGTCACCATAGCGATCCGCACCGGCGGTCTCGTCACTCACGCTTCATGGCAAAGCACAGCCTACCTTGACTTGCCTGCATGGCAGTGCACCAACCCGGTCATCTGGCCGAAGGCATGGCCGGTGACCGCGCTGCGCTATTCGCGGCTTGTGCCCCTTCTTCCAGGCCAAACAGGCGCCGCAGCACCAGCAGCAGCGTATCGCCCTGAAAGTAGGCCGGCGGCAGCCGCAAGTTAATATTTTTCTCATCAATCGGCCGCACCGCCCCCGGCGCTTTGGCCAGCAGTGGCCCGGCCTCACGCAAATCGCCAAAGTGAAATACCACATCCGGTGCCTTGGATATCAGGCTGACGATCGACTTGCCCGCCGCCGCTATACGCAATTCTGCCAGTTCAAAAAGCATCCGCGCCGGCGGTGGCAATGGCCCAAATGCATCCTGCACATCCGCCCGCAGTGTCTGAAGTACCTCGCGTGTGTGGCACCGCGAAAGGCGGCGGTAAATATCCATACGCTGCCGATCGGCCGCTATGTAGCTGCGCGGCAGGGTGCCGGTCATGCCAATATCCATATTTATTTCCTGCGTCCGCGGGATCGGCTCATTGCGCACCTTCTTAACCGCCTCCTCCAGCAGTTCGCAGTACATTTCATAGCCGACCGCGGCAATGTGTCCCGATTGCTCCTTCCCCAGCAGATTGCCGGCGCCGCGAATTTCCAGATCACGCAGGGCTATCTTGAAGCCCGCACCCAGCGACGCATATTCCTCCATCGCCTTAAGCCGTTTGGCCGCCGTGTCCGTCAGCGTCCGACCGTCGGCAAGCAGCAGATAACAATACGCCCTCTGTTTACTCCGGCCAACGCGGCCCCGCAGTTGGTGCAGATCACTTAGCCCGAACTGATGCGCGTTATTAATAATCATCGTGTTGGCTGTGGGTATATCCAAACCGCTTTCAATAATGGTGGTGGAAACCAGAATATCCGCCTGCCGGGATGTAAATTCATGCATGACCGATTCAAGCTCACCATCCGACATCTGCCCGTGGCCCACCACAATGCGTGCCTGCGGCACAAGGGTCTGCAAAGATGCGGATATCTTTCTGATATCCATCACCCGGTTATGCACAAAATAAACCTGTCCGGATCGCAGCAGCTCGCGATCAATAATCTGTTTGATCCGCTGGCTGTCCCAACTGATAACTTCCGTGACCACACTACGCCGATCGCGTGGCGGCGTCGCCAGATTGGATATGTCCCGAATGCCCAGCAAACTCATGTGCAGCGTACGCGGGATCGGTGTGGCACTCATGGTTAATACATCCACGGTGGTGCGCAGCGCCTTGAGACGCTCCTTGTGCTCAACACCAAATCGCTGTTCCTCATCGATAACGACCAGTCCCAAATCGGCAAATTGCACATCACGGCTCAGCAGTCGATGGGTGCCGATGAGCACATCCACCTGCCCTTTACGGCATCTTTCAATAACCGCCCGAATTTGCCCGCTGGTCTTAAACCGCGAAATGCTTTCCACAATAAATGGATATCCCGCCATACGCGATTTAAATGTCTCCTCATGCTGCTCAACCAGTACCGTGGTGGGGGCCAGCACCGCTACCTGCTTGCCCGCTTCGCATACCTTAAAAGCCGCCCGGATTGACATCTCCGTCTTCCCGTAGCCCACATCTCCGCATAGCAGACGATCCATGGGGCGAGGCTTTTGCAAATCGACCTTTATCTCGCCGATGCATCGCACCTGATCTTCCGTCGGCTGAAACGCAAACGCATTTTCAAACTCCTTCATCCATACCGTATCTTCCGGAAACGCGTAACCGGGAGACTGTTCCCGCGCCGCCTGCGTCTCCAGCATTTCCACGGCCATCTGCTCTACTGCCTCGGCCACCTTTTCCTTTTGCTTCGCCCAGGTCGTCCCGCCCAGCACCGATAGCGGCGGATGTCCCTGCGCACCACCCACATATTTCTGCACCAGATTGATCTGCACGACCGGCACATGCAAGGTGGATTCGCGCGCAAAGACCAGCGTCAGGTATTCCGCCTGTTTGCCGTCGCGTGTCAGCGTGGTTATGCCCTGAAACTTTGCAATTCCATGGTGGGCGTGAACCACATAATCGCCGGGTTGCAAATCTAAAAAGTGGTCAATCGGCCGGGCACCCTGAATCATGTGCAGTCGCCGTCGCTGATGGTGACGATGAAATAATTCATGGTGGGCCATTAGCGTCAGGTCCCCATCCCCACCGGTCCGCCACACAAACCCGCTATTCAATTCCCCTATGGGCATCTGCACCGGGGCGGTTAGATCGGGATGACGCACCAAAAGTAAATCCGCCAGCCGCGTCTTCTCCGACGGGTTTTGGCATACCACCACCACCCGTCCTGCGCTCGCCCGCTCGGCCAGTTCTTTTAACGCCTCATTCTGATCGGCAGCGATCGGTGGCAATGCAGCACACGGCAGATTGGTCGCATCGTCGTCGGCGATGGGCCGCGGATAAACGGTAACCAAATCATGCCGCTGGGCCAATTTCATCACGGCGTCCGGCGGGTAAAGCCCTCTGGAATCGCTGATGCGGTCGTAATAACTGCGCGCCTGATCATGCACCTCCGGTAAATCCAGCAGCCACACAATGGTCTCCGGCGGCAACCACGCAAAAATACTGCCGGTGGCGGAATCAGTCATCGCAGGATTATTAATCGCAGGAATCTGCACCTCATCCCGCGGCTTGGTAGGCCCCAGCGTTACAGGGTCAAAACCATGCATGTTCTCGATCACATCGTCCAGCAGATCGATGCGCACTGGCTCCGCCGCAGCCGCCGGCCATACATCAATAATTTCCCCACGCACGGCGTAGTCGCCCGGGTTCTCGACAGATTCCAACCGAAAATAGCCCCGGTCCGCCAGCCAGCCAAGGAACCGCTCCCAGGCGACCTGACTGCTAAAGGCAAAGCTAAACGGGCGCGAGGTGAACAAGCGCAACGCCG
>JAKAYZ010000294.1 GCA_021816165.1 Planctomycetota bacterium
AATGCCGTCCAAACCTGTGATCCCCGGTCAGGCCGCCGCTGTGGTCACCTCGGCATCACAACCTCATCCATTTTACCGTCGCATTGGGCACAATCCAGCAACGACTATATCCGCCGCTATTTCCGTTTGCTCGTCATATTCCCCTTTTCAGTTCTCGGAGAGAACAGTGTTTTTAGCTGCATGCATGGACCACTATTTAACCTATGTTTCCAAGCCGGGGAATTCATGCCCGCTATAATGTCATCATACCAACTCAACTCTAATGTCTTTAAAGCGCATCATATCTCGATCACCGGTCAGAATCAAATCCGCACCACATTCCATAGCTGTAGCCACATGAATTGCATCGGGAGTTTTCAGCCCATACCGAACGCGCAAATCAGTCGCCCGGTCGATCACGGAACAGCCGATGTCAACAACGTTCAATGACCGGCGAAGGAAAAACTCATCGTATTGCGCGACCAGTACCGTTTGTCCGCTACGAAGCGGCAGCACCCGGCATTCCAGCCGGGAAAGGCGGGAGGTAGAAAGGATGCCGCCGCTGCTTTCCGCCTTCGTTATCCACGCAAGCACGGCAACGCGTAACTCTCCCGTACCCTCAATTCCATAGATAATTGCGCTGGCGTCCAGGTAAATATTCACTGGCCTCTCTCCCATCCGGCCCGTTCCGAGCGCAATTGTTCATCAATATCCTTCCGTCCGCGCGTACCAATGGGCAGTCCTCCGAGAAATTCAGCCAAGTTCCGTTCTTTTAACTTTTGACTTCGCCCGGAGCGCACGATGACCTCGACCCGAGCGTGTAAGTCCGTCACAGGTTCATCAAGCTGTACATTTCGCGGCCCTACCAGCCGCCCACCGACAACAATTGCATTTTGCATGGCCATCGTCCTTAAAGTACTGAATTGGATTATACCAAATATGGCGAGCAGAACCGCACATCGTGGCGCGGCAGGTCGCCCGGGCCCGAGCGGTGGAGTGGAACCCCGTTAAGTACCGCTCAAGCCAGCGGGACGCAAAAAGAAAATCCCCGCGTTATTGGCCGTTTGTGCGGCAGTACGTAAACATGACGAAGGTAACTTTATTACTTCCACCGCCGCGGGGATAGCTTCCCGGGCGCAACGCCCTTTACCGGGGCGAGACTTGCACTCACTGAAACACTTCGCCTTTGCACGACGCGGCCGGGCCACTATACCTTTGCAGGACGCACACGGGCCGCCCTGCGCTTCACCTTTTGCCAACGCAGGTAAGCACCAAGCACCAATGGAAGAAAGGCTGGTAGCCCAACAAGGGCGGCACATAACGTGTCGCTACCAGTTCGTCCAGGAATTTGTCTAATAAAAACTAGCCAATATCCAGCCGAGACCACGCCAACGATGTACAATAGCAATCCAACCGCAAGATAAACGGCAACCCTGAGACCCACAGGGTCCTGACCGATGAGCATATAGCCCGTTACGACCCACCAAACAATCAATATCACGAGGTCTATATACCAAGCCTCGGAACCAAAGTTTCGGTTACCAAACATGGAAACCGCTCCGAGGATACTGAACCCAATCGCCCATATTCTGCAGAGAGCCAACACAATACCACTCGGTTGATCTACTAATAAGCCAAATATTTTGCTCGCACCAGCCATTTTCACTCTGATCCGTTGAAGGGTTCCGTCCAACTCCAGAAAGAGTTGAAAGGTGTACCAGTCTGATTGATGATTTCCCCTGGGATGCTGAAGTACCAATGCCCGGAGTTCATTGCCGTTCCCCACTGGTACCTATCGTAACCGTTGAAGTTGATATTTACAGAGTAGGTTACATGACTGGTGCGGTCCTTGTTGACCGTTATGGTTGCATTAATATTCACATGGATTTCGCCGAATCCGGCCCATCTAGAACCAGGCATTGTATAGGTAAAGTGAGGATCACTATTTGTAACCGTCGTGCTCGTTCCACATTGCAAACTTTTTGCAGCGGCCCTGATTTTGTTTCGCAACTGTTTTTTGAATTGTACAATTTCTGCTTGCAATGCAGGCGAACTCTTTGCATTGTTGATGAATGGCGTTCCATTGATGATTATCGAAGCGCCGCCGCCAGTCAACCATTCCGAGGCCATAGAAAATGGCCCCGCGTCATTCCACGTTTGGCTGGGCGGCGGGGGATTGGGCGTGGTACTCCCAAGTTCCATGCCGTTGTAAACAACGTCCAATCCCCACGGATCCACCCTCCCTACCGGATCACTCATCACGAACTGATACGTATTGGCACCGTTGATGTATTGTAGCGGGTCTTGGCTGATCCATGTGCCGAGGGACGGTGAGTAATTGCGATAGCGTTCGTAGTACAGTCCGGTCACGGAATCCAGCGTCATGCCTTGGTAGAGATTGTGCACCAGCGGCTGCGTGCCGGATACGCCTTTTTCACCACAAAGCCACGACGACACGAAGTTTTTTGAACCACGAGGAAGGGGAGGCGAGCGGAGGGAAAATTTGGATTGGCGATCGTCGTGGCATAACGACGTAGCACAATCTACGGGGCGATCATCCGCAGAGATCACCGAGCGGCACAGAAAACGTCCGCCACGGGATGCGAAGCCGCCGGGTTTGCGATTCAGAATTCTTTCGTTCGCTGCAACCATAATGTCGTCCAATATTCTGATCCCTGGCCAGCAGACGCTGCAGCTACCCAAGCATCACAGCGCCGTCCCTTTTACCGCCGCGCCACACACCATCCAACAACAGTTAAAGCCGTCGCCCATTTCATTAACAAATCGCGTTCCCAGTTCGCTTTCTCAATCATTGATCATTGATCCGTGTTCCGTGACCGTTCTAATCGGTTCCTTCACGATTCGTTGGGCCACTTCAGGCCGCTATACCGTTTCACTCATTCATAATTACTCATGATCATCCATTACGATCTCGAAATATAAGCCTTTGTCGGCATTTATTTGGATGAATCTTTCTGCTCGAGTCCAGCAGTCCACTGGATTATGAAAGCTCTCGATATCCGAAAGATCAACGCTGTTTTCCATTGAAGGCTGTGTCGTATGCTCAGTGAGGAAGAATCCATCGACACCCGATATCAAGACCCTCCGCTTGCGGCATTCGCGGACAACCGCCAATGCGTCATCGGCGAGGAACCTGGTCGTTTTACCTCGAGTAATACCTTTATCACGAAACGCGTCGACAATTCGTGCCATGCTTTTCTCCATCATTTGTAGGGATTTTGGAATGACGAATCCGGAATTTAATCCGGATCATTCGTATCGCTGCCCTGAATCACCGCCCCAGTCGTATTGTCTGCAACCACATAGCCACCGTAAGGGCTGAAGTAGGCCGTCGCAGGGCCGCCTGTTGCTTTATTCGTTGCCGGAAGTGTGAACAGCGGGTGACTGATGGTGTCGTCAATCATTTGGTCAGTCCAACCACGTGGCCCCAATTGATCCTGAATTTTCTTCGGGTAATTGAAACTGTTTTTCGCTTCGGAAATCGGACATGACTGCCGCGCCGGGCCCTTGGTTTCGGGCTTGGGATCCTTTTTGTCATCAGCGTCCTTGATCGCCTTTTTGGCGAGGTCGACTTGCTCTTGCGGTTTCAGCGTATCGCCGTTGGTGCCGATCGAGTTGATCCCAGGTGTGCGGGGATTGTTCGGATCCGTAGGCTGCAGTTGCCAGAGGCTCTGATCAGGAGGTGCCCCCTGCGGACTTATTGTGGGAGGATAATCCCATTCGTAGCCGGGCGGCGTATCGACAATCGGTGGGCCGAAGTATGGCTGAAAGCCGAAAGCCTCATAAAGCCCATCCCAGAAGCCGCTTGGCGGCGGTGTGGCTGGATCACCCGCTGCGTCGTCCTCCTCACCGGCCAGCCCCAACGGATCCGTCGCGTTCACTGGATTCCCCATCACGAACTGATACGTATTCGCACCGTTGATGTATTGCAGCGGGTCTTGGCTGATCCAGGTCCCCAGCGATGGCGAATAATTGCGATAGCGTTCATAATACAATCCCGTCACGGAATCCAGCGTCATGCCTTGATAGAGATTGTTCACCAGCGGCTGCGTGCCGGATACGCTGTTTTCACCGCAAAGCCACGACGATACAAAGTTTTTTGAACCACGAGGAAGGGGAGGCGAGCGAAGGGAAAATTTGGATTGGCGATCGTCATGGCATAATGACGTAACGCAGTCTACGGGGCGATCATCCGCAGAGATCACCGAGCGGCACAGCGAACGCCTGCGATGAGAGGCGAGGCCGCCGGATTTGCGATTCAGGATTTTTTCAGCCGTTGCGACCATAAGTTCCACCGCAAATGCTAATTCTCCCAGTGCATGAATTCTACCCGGCACAGTTCGGATCGCAAAACAAAAGATCACCTCGTTATCCCCCCCCCGCCGAATTTTAAGCATCAGCACCGATCTCTGGGATAACGCCCCCACCTGACCGCCAACTCCCGGAACTCCGAGAAATCACAACGCCACACATCGGCCCT
>JAKAYZ010000295.1 GCA_021816165.1 Planctomycetota bacterium
TTTCGCTGGTGCGTCCGCCGACCCAGTCCCACATCGGGAAACGCTCGATCCAATGGTGACTTTGAGCATACCGATCAAGTTCACTTCCATGGCCGGTGACCGCAACGGCATGACGACCAAAATCCAATCCCTGCGCCTTGTACGCAGCCTCGGCGACCAGCATACCATTGCGCGTCTCTTTGGTGCCACCGGACTTGCTGATGACAACCGTCAAAGTGCGCGGCAATGCCTTGCCGATTTTCTGAAGAACGCGGTCCATGCCGTCGGGATCGGTATTGTCGAAAAAGTGCATCTCGAGACGGTCTTTGGCGGATTCCAAAGCCTCTGAAACAAATTGCGGTCCCAAGGCCGACCCGCCAATACCGATGATCAGGGCATCGGTGAATTTTTTTTCATTTTGGGCTTTGATCTCACCCCGACGTATCTTTTTCACAAACGCCTTGATCGCGTCGATGGTCGAATTTATCTCGTCCGTGATCTCCGATGACGGTGCCCGCTTGGCATTCCGCAGCCAGTAATGCCCTACCATCCGATTTTCATCGGCATTGGCTATGGCCCCATTTTCCAGTTCTGCCATGGCAGCAAACGCGGCACGAATGGCGGGTTTCATCTCCGCCAGATATTCATCGGAAAAATTCATGCGGCTTACGTCAAGCGAAAGTCCGATGCGGCGGCAATCAATCAGATACGTTTTGTACTTATTCCAAAGTGCTTCGGATGAATGCAACTCCATAATCAACTCCTTCATTACAACACGTCATAAGTTTTAGGTGCAACTTCTGATTGGTCAAGCAGAATTTACATGAACCCGTCACGCTTTATACTGCTTGATAATCAGTGTATCGTTCTGCCCGCCAAAGCCGAAGCTGTTGGACAGTACCGCATCAACCTCGGCCGGGCGCGGTTTATTGGGCACGTAATCCAGATCGCACTCCGGATCTGGAACGCTGTAATTGGCCGTGGGCGGCAAAATTTGATCGCGCAAAGTCAGCACGCATGTGATTGCCTCCACAGCACCAGCAGCGGCTATCAGATGCCCCATCATGCTCTTAATACTGCTGATAGGCACTTTGCTGGCATATTCACCAAACGCGGCCTTGATGGCGTGCGTCTCGGTGGAATCATTTTCTTTGGTGCCGGTACCGTGGGCGTTGATGTAATCAATATCGGCGGGTGTTAAGCCAGCATCCTTAAGCGCCTCATTGATAGCCATTACAGCCCCCCGCCCTTCGGGATGCTGATCGGTTACCCGATACGCGTCAGCCGAACTGCCGTACCCAACCACCTCCGCCAGAATGGTAGCGCCGCGTTTGACGGCATGTGCAAGATTTTCCAGAATCAGCACGCCCGCCCCCTCTCCTATGACAAACCCACTGCGGGTAGCGTCGAAGGGGCGGCACGCCCTCTGCGGTTGATCGTTCAGTGTTGACAGGGCGGTGAGCCGGTTGAAGCCGGTGACACCAAACGGGTGGATCATCGAATGAGCACCACCCGATATCATGATATTTGCATCGCCACGACGGATAATTTCGGTCGCTTCGCCCAGCGCCTGCGTCGATGCTGCACAAGCCGTGAGGCAATTCAAAGCCGGCCCACGGGCGTTAAATTCAAGACTCAGGTGGTTAATTGGCAACGCCGGCTCTTGTTCGATTTCCCGCAGGGCTTCAAAGGACTTTAACGCCTCGCGTCCCCAGCCGGGCATATCAAGTTGGCCTGCTTCACGGTTCCAATTTCCGATGGCAGTACGGGTGAAGGCGGCAAAATCCAGCGACCCTTCCCCACTGCCGAGATATATCCCAATTTCATAAGGATTTAATTGTTGATGCTCTGCCGATCCGGGTGCCGGTAACTGGGCCTGTCGCCAGGCCTGCCGCGCCGCATCCAAGGCAAAATAAGTGGCACGGGAAATATTTTTGTGCTTGGCGGACGCTGCAATATCAGGCGGAATCCGGTAGTCTTTCACCTCGGCCGCAAAAGTGGTTGGAAACGAGCGGGCATCAAAATTGCGGATTGGTGCCACACCGCTTTCACCCGCCAGTAAACGCCGCCACGCCGTTTCAACATCGTGCCCCAGCGGCGTTACCCAGCCCACACCCGTTATTACCACTCGGTGCCTCATGTTATTCCGCCTCCTGATATCGACCCAAAAGTATCGCGGAGTGCTGCCCCGCCAACGATCGCGCCAACACCAACACATTCTTTAAATCGATTGCCTCCGCCGCTTTCTGTACCAACGGCAGGCCGTCCAATGGCTGATCCGAGTTGAGTGTCGGGCCCAGCATCTGCCGGTTGAGCATCTGGGCGGCAAAAACAAGGTCAAGGGCCTGACTCGCCGCCCCTGCGTCGCCGATCGCCCCACGCGGTGTGGTAATGGCCGGTACATGGCCAAAGGCGGCGCGGATGCCATTGGCATCCGATTGATCAAGTTGCGGCACAACGCTGGCCGGCGGCATAATCAAATTGACCGCTTCCGGTTGCAGCTTGGCATCTGAAATGGCACGCAGCGCCACATGCTTAAGTGGTTCGCCCGCCGGGTCGGCACTTCCCAATGGCAGTCCACTGGCACATGACGCCAACCCCCGGATTTCGGCATAAATGTGGGCACCGCGCCGGCGGGCGTGCTCTAACTCTTCAATGACCAGCACGCCAGCACCTTCAGATACGACGGTACCGGTGCAACGCTTATCGTACGGGCGACACGCTTTTGCCGGATCGGTATTACCGCTGCGGTTCAGTAAGTTCAGCAGAGTCCAGCGCATTAGCCCCATCGGGTGCACCAAGCTCTCGCCCCCGCCAACCAGCGCCACATCCGCCTGACCACGTTCGATCGTCCGACACGCCTCTGAAAGCGCCAATCCCGCCGAAGCCTGCTGACAGGTGATGGTATTAGACGGACCACGCGTATCATGAATTATGCTGACATGACATGAAAGCATGTTGGGAAGATATTTAAGCAGCCATAAAGGTGCCAGCGCATCCATACCGCTGGATTCGTCGGGATTTTCCGACTTTCCCCATCGCCCCAAATCCAACGTACCATCGGGGTTGGCGGCCCGGGCCATGGCCTCGGTCAATTCATTGAGATCGGCACAAATCAAACCGGCACCTATGTTGCATCCCACCCGCGCTGGGTCGGGCGTATACCAACTCTCATCAGGTGGCTTGCCGTTGTTTATCTCAAGGATGCCGCGCGTCGCCAAACGGGCGTCCCGGACGGCATTGTCGGCCGCGACGACAGCCAGTTCGATGTCGCGTGCCATAATTTTTGTTGATTTTCGGTAGCTTTTGGGCACAAAATCAGTGGTTTTGAAGGGTGGCACGCTACCTGCAATACCGCATGGGAATGCGGAAGCGTCAAATGCACGAATCACATCCACGCCGCAGCGACCTGACATGAAACCCTCAAACGAAGCTTCCGCTGTCAATCCCAAGGGACTTACAGCGCCAGTACCAGTTATTACAACTCGGCGCATGAATATTTTTGAAACTCCCGGATCAAACATCCCGATGCGTTATCGCACCCGCCCTTGATTGTATGGCGTTTGACGCCGACTGTCATGCAGACAGACGGTTCGGAATTTATGAGAGTGCGTGATTTGATGCCGCAGGCATGAAGCGATGTTATTCCTCCATCGCCGTGCAATGAACCCGCCAGGATTAGTTACTGCGCCTGCATGATGTACCGCCAGGCGTGGCCATTTTTGGGGCGGAGGTGAAATCAACAAAAAAAAAGCGGCGATATGTGACGTTATCCTCGGCCATCCCGAAACGCCCATGCGGGTGCGGGTACCCACGCTGCCAGCGGTGCATGGAATAAATGGCCGCGCCCGGATTTTGGAAGGCAAGCTGCCCCAGACCGTTGTAAATATTTTCCACCTGATTGGCGATGGTGGTGCCGGCCGTATCGGCGTAGCTGGTCATCAAATAAATGAAGCATTCGGCGTTGCAGGAAGTCAGGGAGGTCAGATCGCCGGGGAAGTTGCCATCGGAGACGGAGGTGGGTGCTGCGGAGGGCCTTGCCCACGGTGCGGCGGCACCGCCGGTGACGGTGGGGTTGGTGCCGACGTTGACACCAAGGAACGTCATTCCTTCATTAACAGCAACCATTATACCGATCCTAATAATTCGGATTTGTTCACGGAATATAGCAATGCGGACGGCACATTGGCCGGGGTTATCGCCTTCAGTCCGGTTCCGCCCAATAGGGCCGGTTTTGGCCTGCCCCGCCCCAGTGCATTGTTGACAGGTACAATCAAGCTGCGTAAATCTTGGCGGCTCACCTATTGGCACGCCGCCGCATCGCGCTAACACGAGTCTTCCACCCTTGCGGATACCCAACGCCGATCATGCCGTCATTGCGACCGAGAAGCTCCGCGATTATCTGCTCAATGCGGCCCATCGCCGTGGCGGATCTAAGGCTCGGCTGCTCCTGGCCTGCGGATACCATGCTGACGCGTGGGACGTGCTGGAATCTGA
>JAKAYZ010000296.1 GCA_021816165.1 Planctomycetota bacterium
CGATCAACATGCTGGATTTGAATGGACATGATTTCACGGTTGACTCGCTTAGCGTGGGTATAGTTATCGCCTCCTTCCTCAACGGGATCATCGGCGGCGTCGGCGGCGGTCTCCAGAACGGAATCGGAGACGTTATTGGCGGGGCGGTTAACGGTTTCTCATCGACGCTGATTGGACTCTCCACCTGCGCGGCCCTCGGCCCGCTTAGCTTCGCCCTGGGTGACGTCGCCGGCGAGATATATGACCTGGAACTGCAGGGCAAGTCAATATGGACGCCGGAGGCAAAGGTTGAGATCGCCCTTTCCGGCCTATTTGGGCTCGTGGGGGGATTGGCTGGCGGCGAAGCATCATGGTACTACGCCCGAGGCCTTGGAAAGCGGCTGCTGCAGATTCCCGCTGTTCGCCAAGAAACCGCCGAAATTGGCGCTGCCGAGGGCGCGCATCTAGCCACTGCGGTCGATTTCGTGGAATACTACACTGCTCATCCGTGGAAATTCTTCCGGATCACCACCGCGTTCGTCACGGAGAAATCCCTGGGTGCCGACGCCATCGGAGCCGCCAGGGCAATAATCACCGGCCTCGCGCTGGGGAAAGTGCAGGATGTAGCGTCCGCCGCATTAGCCCAGCCGATTGCCGATTTTATCGGCGCGGTCGACGCGTTGTTCGTCAACATCCCTGGGGGCGGCCAATGACCACCCCCGAAGGATCTTCGACAAGGCGGACGGACTCTCCGCGCGAACAACTTCCGACGTCGCTTGTCGAGGTGCTTAGAGCCGACGAATGGGGTGAAAAGGCTGCCTGCCGCAGCCGGGCTAGGCTGGCCGGGCTTCCCTCGCTCTGGCACCCGTCCAACCCACGCCGGTGGTGGGGTTGGGCGGCTGGCGCAGCAACCGTTGCGGGTGTCTGCTGGAGTTTGGCGGGCCGTGGAACAGCAAGTTCCCTCTTCTACATCATATTGGTCGCACCCGGTCTTTCGACCGTGCTCGTTGCTTGGACGTTGAAGGGCTACGAACGCCGTCGCCGCCCAACATTGAACGCGGAAAAGTTTTTCGAATCGCTGGAGAGTACCCTCGCGGAAAAGCGGGTGGCGCTGGCCGTACGGTACGCTTTGGCGCGCGTAGGGGGCCTGCGAGAGGAGGCCGTACGCGCAGACGAAAACGCTAGCACTTTTAATCGCCTTACGTTGGCTCGCTATCCGCTGTTGCACGAGTTTTCGTACTATGTCTCGGAAAAGCTGTATCAGATCAATCCCTTGGCATTGGGCGATTTTTTGGCGGAAAGGCAGCGCCGAACAATTGCCGATCTCATCGCTGGTGTTCAGGAGTTCATGCAAGCCAGAGTGTGAAGGCCCAGCCAATTGTGAAGGTGCTAATATTCATGATAACGGGTGATTGCACGGTTGCCCAGTCGGCCGACGATATGGAATTATGGCGGCGGCTCCGCCGAGAGCGGGTGAATTTAGAGAGGTGAAGCGCGAGGATGGCAAATCGCAGCGGTGGCTTTTCGCAGCTCAACACGACCAGTACTACGGCGATTTTCTGATTGAATTCCAATTCATCTGCGATATTTACATTATATTAATACTTGTGTATTACTACCAATATACCGTAAAATAGCAGTATGAGTAATTCAAGAGTTTTTCAGGTTGTTAACCTGGCTCGCCGACAGGGATTGCTGCGTCCTCGTGATCTGGAGGCCAAAGGCATTGCAAGACAATACCTTGTGCTGGCAATGCGACAGGGCCTCATCGAACGTTTGGCCCGCGGTCTGTACCGTACGCCCGGAACCTTTGCAACCGAGCATCAATCCCTCGCCCAAGTCTGCAAGAGAACGCCAACTGGAGTGGTATGCCTGCTGTCCGCGTTGCGATTTCATGATCTGACCACGCAGAATCCGCATGAGGTTTGGCTTGCCATTGACCAGAAAGCGATCTCTCCGCGTATTGGTACGGTGTCGCTGCATATCGTTCGCTTCTCCGGAGCATCGCTCACACAGGGTGTGGAAACGCACGAGGTTCATGGCGTGCCGGTCCGAGTCTATGGCATCGCCAAAACAGTGGCGGACTGCTTTAAATGCCGAAACAAGATTGGGTTGAATGTAGCCATTGAGGCCCTGCGCGACTGCGTGCACCAGCGCAAGGCGAGTGTTGACGAATTGGTCCGTTTCGCCCGCATTTGCCGGGTGGAACGCGTGATGGGTCCATATCTGGAGGCGATGCTGTGACCGACAAACTCCATGATCATGTTGCGCATAGCGTTCACGACCGTCTGCTGAATCTCGCGATGACGCGAAAAGAAGACTTCGATGCCATTCTGGTGCGTTACGGCAATGAGCGACTCTTGTACCGGCTCAGCCGTACAAGACACGGCAAGCAGTTTATCCTGAAAGGGGCGGCGCTTTTTGTACTATGGCTGGGGCGTATTCACCGGCCAACACGCGACTTGGACCTTCTGGCCACCGGCCGGATTGATCAGTCTATACTTACTGCCGTATTTCAGGACATCTGCACTGTGCCGGTCAAGTCTGATGGTTTGAGATTTGATCCAGCCTCAGTTGTCATTACCGAAATTAGAGAAGGGCAGACATACCATGGACTGCGCGTCAAGCTTCGTAGTTTCCTCGGAACGGCCCGATTGAACCTTCAGGTGGACATTGGGCTTGGCGACAGCCTCTCTCAAAAAGCGGAAGAAGTGGCATATCCAACGTTACTCGACATGCCCGCGCCGCATGTGAAGGTTTATCCGCGTGAAACGGCTATCGCTGAAAAATTTGACGCGATGCTGGAACGGGGGATAAGAAACAGCCGAATGAAAGATTACTTCGATATTGCCATGCTGGCGCGGCACTTCGCTTTTGATGGAAGCACCTTGCAATCCGCTATTAACGCGACGCTAAAGCGTCGTGGACGGGAGGTGCCCGATCATCTGCCGATCTCGTTGACGGATGAGTTTGGCAAAGATGCCGCAAAAGCTCTTCAATGGAAGGCTTTTATTCGCAATAACCGCTCTGGTGAAGATTCCTCCGACCTCCTGACGACCATTCGGCAAGTCCGAACATTTTTGGAGCCGGTGCTCATCGCAATCAACAAGCGAACCACGTTCGATGGGCATTGGCCTGCCGCGGGGCCTTGGGGGAAACGCGATGTTTGACGAATTCGCAGATATCGACTTGATGGATTTTTCATCCCATCGGGGTGGTTTACCTTCGCTTACGGTCTTGGCATGAAAATACCGCCTTAGGGACCAAAACTCACGATACGATGCGAAGGCCTGCAACACTCATGTTATGCTGTAAAATAGGCTAATTGAAGGAACTCGTGGGCCTTTCCGTGACGCTCAAAAAACTGCCTTCGAGCCACGAGGTTGCAGGCCGGAGTCCTGCCGGGCGCATTGGGCCAGAGGCCCAATAGAGCAGGCGTTTGGAGAGAGTAGATAGTAGAGCACAGGCTGGCGCATAAGAGAGGCTGTCGCCGAGACGATGGGAAAACGCATCGGCGCGGTGGATGTTTCCACGACGCAGTGTGTGCAGTATACTTACACCAGTGCACGCAACGGTTCGAGGTTGGCAAGCATGGTCTATCCCAACGGCAGAACGATCAACTACGATTACGGTGGCGACCTTACCAACGCCAGCGCTGCCTTGGACAACGCCATCGGCAGGTTGGACGCAATCGTCGACGGCCCCAACTCCGGTGACCCTGGCCAAGTACTGGAGCAATATTCATATCTTGGATTAAGCACAATCGTCGCAAGAAATCATCCCCAAACCGGGATCAACCTGACGTTGCCTGGCGGCGCCGGCAGCATCGGCTCCGGCGGAGATCAATATGCCGGCCTTGATCAGTTTGGCCGGGTTGTGAATCAGAACTGGAAATCTGTGTCATCCGGCCAATCTGTGGATAATTTCACGTATTCTTATGATGCAAATTCGAACGTAACTGCCGAAAACAATCTGCTGAATTCCGGCTATTCGCAAACATTTACTTATGACCCGCTCAACAGATTAGGCAGCAGCACGCTCGGCGGCGCAGCCTACCAAAGCTGGACGTTGGGTTCACAAGGTAATTGGAATTCGCATACCATCTATGGCAACACACAGACCCAAACTGCCAATGCCCAGAATCAGATTACATCCGTCAGTGGCGGCACCGCCCCAACGTATGACAGTTCCGGAAATGCACTGGGCTTCACGCCAGACAGCGCGATCACAGAGTATCTTTACAACCAGCAATACTACGACGTGATTTCAGGCCAATACTACATGCGGGCGAGAAACTACGATCCCGCAACGGGGACATTCACCCAGCAGGATTCCCTCACGATAAATCCCGGCGATCTCGCCAACGCCAATCTATTCCTCTTCGCCGGTGCGGAACCGATCAATATGTTTGATCCGAGCGGGCACATCGGGATGATGGACGTGCTCACAACTCTTTCCCTGACCAGCTTCCTGATTGGGATGTCGCCAATCGCG
>JAKAYZ010000297.1 GCA_021816165.1 Planctomycetota bacterium
GATCTCAATGCCGACAGCCTCGATACAGTTGAACTGGTCATGGAATTCGAGGACGAATTCGAAATGTCTATTCCGGATGAAGAAGCCGAGAAAATTCAGACTGTTGGCCAGGCCATCGACTATATCAAGACGATTGCTGCCAAGCTGCAAAAGCCGCAGCAGTAATGCGGGCTTGCCAGAGTTTTTTTAATCTTCCGGGAACCTGGCCACCCGGAAGCGGGCCGCAGCGTTGGAGTAGCCCCTTTACATGTCAAAACGAAGAGTTGTCATAACCGGTTTGGGCGTGGTAACGCCCTTGGGCGATGATTTGGACCTATTTTGGACCCGTCTGAACGCGGGCCAATGTGGTATCCAGCGATTGACTCGTTTTGATGTCAGTTTGTATTCCTCTCAAATCGGCGGGGAAATAACTACCGCCAATTTTAACCCGGAAAAGTCTCTTTCTTCCAAAGAAATAAAGCGGCTGGACCGCTTTAGTGTCTACGGCATGGTGGCGGGTATTCACGCCGTCCGGGATTCGGGCTTGGACTTTTCGCGGGAAAATACGGATCGCTGTGGGGTAATCGTAGGCTCGGGTATCGGCGGCATTGAAGAGATGGAAATTCAATACGATAAAATGCTGGCTCGTGGCGTCGATCGCGTATCACCCTTTACCGTTCCCCGTCTAATGGTCAATGCGGCAGCCGGTAATCTATCCATTCAATGGGGACTAAGAGGTCCGGTGTCGGCCACGGCTACCGCGTGTGCCACCTCCGGCAATGCTATTGCGGATGCGTTTCGCACCATTCAGTACGGTGAGGCGGACGTGATGCTTTCCGGCGGAGCTGAAGCGGCGATGACCAAGCTGGGCCTGGCGGCCTTTTGCGCCTTGCGAGCCCTTTCCACATGGAATGACCGCCCGCAGCAGGCCAGCCGCCCCTTTGAAAAGAATCGCAATGGTTTTGTGATGTCGGAAGGGGCGGGCATTGTGGTGTTGGAAGAATATGAACATGCCAAAGCCCGCGGAGCCAAAATTTATGCGGAACTGGTGGGTTGTGGGGCCACGGGCGATGGTTGCCACATCACGGCCCCGGACGAAACCGGCGCTGGTGCCGCCAAGGCCATGTCAAAAGCCCTGCGCGAAGGGAACACGCAACCGGAGCAGGTGGGCTACATCAATGCGCATGGCACCTCCACAATTCTTGGAGACTTGGCGGAAACGCACGCGGTCAAAACGGTTTTCGGCCACCACGCCAAAAAAATTCCTCTCAGTTCCACCAAGGGTGCGTTAGGCCACAGCCTGGGGGCATCCGGGGCCATCGAACTGGCCATCACCTGCCTGGCCATGGAGCGACATCTGCTGCCCCCCACGATTAACTATGACGAACCTGACGAACAATGTGATCTGGACTATATCCCGAATCAGGCCCGCGAATCCAAAATAACTTATGCTATGAGCAACAGTTTCGGCTTTGGCGGCCATAACACCAGCATTCTGATTGCCAAACTATGAAACCGCCGTTCACGTCTTCCCCACCTTCCACGGACCAGTCAATGCGATGTCGGAGGTTGCTTGGTGGCGCAGCCTCCGCAGGTGCTCAGACCCAGCAGTGAATACGCGGGGCAAGTGCCCAAAATTCCTGTCAGCAGCGGTACCAAGCCCAGAAGACCCCAGAGCGACTTGGGACCGACAAATATCAGGCTTAAAATTGCGAGTCCGACGATCACGCGTATCACACGATCGACTACGCCTTCGTTGGCTTTGAAAAATGCGGCCATATTGAACTCCTTGTTAAAGGGCTGTTGTATTATAGGCGATGGTCCAGCGCCCGGCACGGCGGCGTTGGATGAACCCTCGGCGGCACGGTAAACTGATGCCGCTATAAAGGATGCAGCCTAACTCATGTTGAACGCCTCGGAGATATTTCTTCTAGCCACGCTGGTGCCTCTGGCCGGTGCCTTGATGCTGGCGGTGTTCCAGCGGCAGCTTAAAGCATCCGCTCCCTATCTGGCGACCGGTTTTATACTGCTAAGCCTGGCCACGACAATTTTTGGCCTGGTGGAACATATCAACCATGCCCTGCCCAATGGACCTTCGTCTTCCGTTAACCCCACGCTGTCCTGGATAGAACTAGCCTCGCCGGCGTCGACTTTATCGACCACGCTAGCCGTTCATCACGCCGGCAGGATCGGCGATCCGCTGGCCGCGATGATGCTCATGATCATATTGGTGCTTGCGGTGCCGGGTCAGATATTTCTCATGATGTATCTGAAGCGAAGCGATGAACCGCCCTACTTTTATGCCCTGATCTGTCTGTTTATTTTTGCGGCAATGGCGGCGTGTCTGGCGAGCACCCTGCTGGCCCTGATGGCACTGACGTATGTCGCGGCGATTGTCGGATCTATGGTGCTGGCGGGCTTGACACGACCTAAGCAAAGCAGCACCGCATCGCTATCGCTGACGATGCTATCCGCAGGCATGGCCTGTTTTTTGATTGCGGTGGGCTTACTTATCTCGCGTACTGGCCTGACCAGCGACGACCTGTTCAACCCGGCCGGTTTATCGGCCATTGTGCCACACTTGCAGGCTGCGCTGAGAGTTGAATCCTATCTACAAATCCTGCATTTCCGCGGCGGACCCTTTGCCGCTGGCCTTGATTTTTTAACCTGGTCCGGTGTGGGTTTCATGCTTTTCAGCCTGGCCTTGGCCGGCCAGTTTCCGTTTCAGGCCTGCCCGCTGGAAATGCTGGATGCCCCTGCCCCGCTCAATGGCCTGTTGACCGGTGCAATTCTTCCTCTGCTGGGTATTTATATGGTGGGACGGCTATACCCATTTTTCACGCTCGACGCCCGTTTGATCATGGCCATTGCGGGGTGTACCACGTTGAGCACGGCCCTTCTGGCCGCCTGGGCGCAAACCGATATTAAACGCATGACGTGGTGGATCATCAGTGCGCAGTATGGCTGGTGCTTTTTGCTTTTTGGTTCTGGGGCCTGGGTGCAGGCTATGGAACATGCCATTCTCTGGGCGACACTGGCACTGGGATTATTTTTAGTCGGCGGCATGGTGCTGGCATGTACCGGTGGACGACGCGATGTGCGAACATTAGGCGGTTTGTGGAAAAAGCTTCCCGTTACCGCCGGGGCGGCCCTGGTTTTTGTGGTCATCGGTTCGCAAGTGATGAATGTGATGATCCCAGGTGAATTGCCGCAGACGCTGTTCTGGCTACATCAGTATGGCCGTGGACTGGAAGGCTTTGGTCGCCTGTTGTATTGGGTGCCACTGGTCGCGGTGAGCCTAAACAGTTTAGTGTTGTGGAAGTGGTGGTGGTTGATCTTCGGCGGTACCAGCCGGGACGTTGCCCACCCACCCGCAGTCAGCCGGGAATCGGCAGTACTCACATTGCCGTTGGTTTTACTGATGGTGCTGGCCGTGGGTATCCATGAACCGTTTTTCGGCATCAACGCGCTGTTGGCCCACGCCGCTCCCGGCACTCTTTCGCATTTGGCACTTGCCTCCGGCGCCACCACCCTTGGAAAGGTACCGTGGCAATTATGGCTGCCCGTAGCCGGTACAATCACCGCTGTGGTGTTGTATTTTCACGGCGTCGCCATGGCTGACCGCCTGCGGCGCATTCCCGGTGTCAACTTGTTGTATATCTGGTTCCACGGCGAATTTTTCCTAAGAGAAGTATCGCTGGTGATTCCAGGACTGTTGCTGAAAGGCTTGGCGTTGGCGGTGAAATTTCTGGATCGGACTGTACTGGAATTGCTTTTGGTTTTCGCCGCGCTCTTTTCACGTGTGGCCGGCATGGTGGTGAGCGTGGTGGAGGATGCCTGGTCCGCTGGAATCTGGGCCGGCTTCACGGCCCTGCCAATACCCGGACCCATGGCGCGTTTTTTGAATTCTGGTCGTGTGCGTGGCGGACTGGTCTTACTGATCAGCGCCGGTTTGGTGGTGGCCGCCATCCTAATTTCAATGGCACTGGCATGATCCGATGGGGTATCATCGGCCAGGATTCCAGCGGTAGCTCCATGATAGGAGAAATACCCAAGGCGTTAATTTTAACCATCTGATTTGGAGTTCGCTTTGTCAATTTACGCTTCCAGTTCCATTCTAACCTGCCTGATTGCATTGCCGCTGGTCGGATCTCTGCCCCTGGCGCTATTACCCGGTTCACGCATCCGGTTAATTCGGACGGCTTCGCTGATGCTGCTCGCGGGGATGTTGGCGACCGGAATAGCCGCCGCGTCCTTGTTCAACTGGTCCGCAGCCGACCTCCACCACCCGGCCATGCAGTTGCAGCAGCAGGTGGTATTGCTGCCCTCCATTGGCATGTATTACCATGTCGGGGTGGACACCTTATCCATGCCACTGGTGCTTCTGGTGCTGGCTCTGGCATTAATAGCCGGTCTGGCCGGCCTGGAAATTGAGCAGGAAGCCAAACGCTTTTATATTCTGCTCATTTTTCTGGCTGCAACGGCCATCGGA
>JAKAYZ010000298.1 GCA_021816165.1 Planctomycetota bacterium
CGGCTGAGCTTGCGCACGAGCAAGCGTCGATCGATGGAATATACGCCCTGGCCGGATACGACTCAAACAACAATCCAATATATGTCGCCAAGAAGGCGACCCCCAACGTGAATGAATTGGATTACGCGCCAATGCCGTAACCGGCGATCTGCGACTTGAAAGGAAAGACCAATGACCATTTACCAAGCCACTATTTTTGCCATGTTTACCATTCTTTTCGCGGCCCAGCCACCCCAGCTCGCAGTTGCTGACCCCGCAGCAGAAGCGGCCCAGGGCCTGATCCTGCGGACGCAGAATTTTATTTTTCGCGGCACCCGCCATTCGCTTGAGCTGTGGCGGGCGGCCACACCGCCGGCAAGCACACGAAGCCCGGGGGGGGGCTTGAATGGCCTGCCTCGCGGCCCGCTGGTTCCATATATCCCTGGCTCCAACATACCGCTCGTTGGCTCGGTCCCCTACGTCCTGACCGATGCGGTCACGCTGGCACGTCCACACCCAAAGGGACGACCATCGAGCACGCAAGCGGGCGGGAAATCGAGAATTCTCTACGCCTGTTATGCCTTAATCGGCATTGGCTACCCCCGCCCGATCTGCGGCGTCGATTTTGCGTGGCGGCCGGGGACCAATGACATTTATATTGTGATGACTAAGTCCATTATGATGAACGTGCAGTTCTTCGTGTTCAAGGCCAGCCTGAAGCACTCCGTCGGGCAATTTCCCTTCCCCTTCACCACTGAAAAATGCACGCAATGGCCAAGATCGCCGGCCGCCATTTCAGGGCACAAGGAAATATTAAGAAAGGGATTCTGCGGTATAGCCATGGTTCGCGTGCTGCTCAAAGGAAAATCGCTCCTGATTTACGGACGGCGTGAGGACCCCAAATGCCCGGCCGTTTATGAAAAATACAACCTCGCCAGCAAAACCTGGAGCGGGATCACATCCAAACGGGAAATGGACGCTCTAAACAAAGCGGTAGAGGCCGAAAAGAGGCCCGCGCGCAAATAGCCTTCCGGCGTGCCGGATGGCGAGCTTAGCCACAGCTACGATTGGTCGGTTTCGAGGGTGCAATATAAAGGCGCACGGGCGGACACCTTTGGTGCCCCGCCAGCGAATAGCTATACTGATTCCATCAGCCTCCCGATGCGTCGGGATAAACTCTGCCGCGTATCTGGGGGCGACATTGACGTTTACGCCGAAGATTGCTGGCTACTGGCAGGTCTCAACGATTTGCAGCGTGACCATGACGGATACCACGACCAACCAATACTGGAGCGGCACCGGCAACGCCGGGCCCGAGGACCTGATCAGCGCCACACTGACAATAAACCCCAGCACGGACACTTCTGTCTTCTTGAACACCAAGAACAAGATAGTGGCCCGGCCCAGTCCGCTGGTAAAACAAATTCAGGCCAGGTGGCAACAGTGGCAAGCGCTGCGATGACCACGCAAGGGCGCAAGGGCAGGAGAGCGTGTCCCGGGCAGTATGCGTGGTTATTCTCGTCCGATTCAAGGAGGAGCATCAGATGGTGATCTTCGAGTTGGTCTTTTTTCCCATTGTGGTTCTGCTTATCGCATTGGAAATTGCGGCGGTATGGTTGCTGTGGTCGGCGGCTTGGGCGGTTCCCAAGCCCTACCGCATGCGCTGGCCGTGGACAATGTGGCTGTTGCTGCTGCCAATCATTTCCACAATTGTTTGTCTTTTCGTTCTTTTGCCATTGGCCAATAGCTATCGGCGCTACTTTGCAGAGAAGAAATGGCCGGGGCGAGGTGGCTGCGGATACGGCACTGCTATTGCGACCGGCATTTTGTCTTGGCTAAACCTGATGAAACTTATCCCTAATCCCGATCCCGCACTTGCCAAGCGATGGCTGCACCTGCCTGTGTTGGTGTATTATGCCCACGTCGGCAGTAGCTGGGCTGCGGCCGGGGCGGGCATCGGCTGGCTGGCGATGGTGATCATTATGTTGGATTTGCGCAAGCGAGCACAGCGGATCCAACAACGGGCCAATGCCCCAAGCAGCGCCAACCAAGCATTGGCTTGGCTCGAAAACAATGCCAGCCAACCACAGGTCAAGGTGCCGACAGATGACACATCGCCCGATGTCCCGTGATGGTGTCAAGGCGGCCGCAGGCATAAAATTCTTTTCCTGCCAGGCGGTGTAGTTATTACGCAACCGTCTGGTACTTTCCAGATCCGCGCCGGCTGGTTCATGCGCATGGGTCACGATGCTCAGAGCGTGGCTGTGTCCGTCCTTATGAACCACGTCTACCGCCGGGCCAGGAAGCGAACTTCATAACCGGGCATCAAGTGCGTATTATGATGTTGGTGACGCTGACGCAGGCGGATTGGCAAAGGGCCATCGATTCTTCCAGAACTCCGGCAACCCACACTTGTCTCAGTGGTTGGACCGGACAGTGGCATCGGCCACATAGCATGGTTGACATAACGAAAACGGCTTGCTATAGTTGACTGTATGAAAACGATGTCCACAAATTATCTGGTTGAAGTTCCCGAAGAATTGCTTCCCTTTGTTGGCACACCCGATCCCGGTACGCGGATATACCGCACGGAAGGTGACTCGCAGGATGGTTCCCAATGGTTTGATAGACTGGTGGATGCGTATCCTGACAGCCTTGTTTCACCTGGGGGTGTAAGCATGTTTGCTCCGGTGTCCCGTGCTGCGGTGCACAAAGCTATACGCGAAGGCCGACTGACCGCGTTTCTATTTCATGAGGTTAAACAGCGGCGATCTCTCTTTGGAACCCAACGTGCACATCGCAAGAACCCGTTTATTTACATCCCAGTAATTGAATGCAAGCGTTGGGCAAAAGAGTTGCACCTGCAGTGTCCGAGCGATCAGGAACTGGAAGGGGACCAACCCGACTGGTACGGAGCGGACGTTGAATCTGGACCGAAGGAATTCCGTCGGCGCAAACCACAGGTGAAGCCCTACAGAAGAAAAAAGTAATATGGAGATGAGCAACATGGATGAAGGCATTGCAACACGTTCGCCGTTGATGACCACCAAGGAAGCAGCATCCTATCTGCGAGTGTCGGTGCGGCAGCTTTACAACCTACGCTTCGCGGAGGTGCCGCTTTATCCTATCAAGATAGGAAACAAGACGCTGTATCGTCTGGAAGATTTAGAACAATTCATAAACCAGCACAGGAGGACCCCCAATGGCCACGATAGGACATGATCACAACGGACACAAGCGGATACTGTTCCAGTTCAACGGTGCCAGGCGAACGGTGCGGCTGGGTAAGTGCACAGAGAAACAGGCCCAGACGGTGTGCATTAAGATTGAAGCCATGGTTGCTGCCAAAATCACCGGCCAACAGGATGATGAGGTCAGCCGGTGGCTGGCGGGCCTGCCCGATGAACTGCACAGCCGAATTGCGAAGACGGGCCTGTTGCCACCGCGTGTGCACCTGCGGCAGACATTGGGAGTTTTTTTGCAGCGGTACATTGAGAACCAATCGGACCGCAAGCCCAACACGATTGCCAACTATCATCAAGGCAGAAAGTGGCTGGAGCGATTTTTTGGAAAAGACCGGCCCATGAACGATATGACGCCTGTATGGGCCGGGGAGTTCGTCGGATTCATGGTGGAACATGGTTTGGCGGCCAAAAGCAGCGCGCGGCGGAAGGTCGGTCTAGCCCGACAGTTTTTCAAGGCGGCGATTCAGCAGGGTGTATATCAAGGAGAAAACCCTTTTGCAGGAATCTCCGCTAATGTGCGTGCCGACAAGAGCCGCCAGGCCTTTATCCCGCCGGAAACGATCCACAAGGTGATTGAGGCTTGTCCTGATGCCGAATGGCGGCTGTTGGTGGCACTGGCCCGTTACGGTGGGCTGCGTATCAACACGGAACCCCCGACACTCCGTTGGGCGGAGGTGGATTGGCAGAAGGGCACCATGGTGGTGCATAGCCCCAAGACCGAGCATATCGAAGGGCATGAGTCTCGAATCGTTCCGATCTTCGCGGAGCTTCAGCCTTACCTTCAAGACGCGTTCGAGTTGGCCGAGCCGGGGGTGGAGTTTGTCATTACGCGGCACCGCGAAGGCGATGCCAATCTACGAACGACGTTTAAGAAGATCATCCGCCGGGCCGGGGTCCAGCCTTGGCCGAAGCTCTGGCACAATCTGCGGGCAAGCCGCCAGACGGAATTAAGTCGTATTCACCCCGAACATGTGGTCTGTGCATGGCTGGGCAATAGTCAAAAGGTGGCCCGGGAAAACTACCTGCAAGTAACGCCGCAAGATATTGAACGTGCGGTACGAGGTCCTTCAACCGAGGGAGAACCAACACCGCTCAAGGCGGCACAGAATCCGGCACAGCAAGGGGCGGCAAACGGTGGAACAGGCAGGCAAACGGCACGGACCACTGATGAGAAAACGCCGATTTTGCAGGGGATTTCCGATGTATGCACGTCTATGCATAACTCTCAACTGCG
>JAKAYZ010000299.1 GCA_021816165.1 Planctomycetota bacterium
ACGATTGATGCCCCCGGGCCGCTGCCCCGGCTGGCCACTGGAAAGCCGGAACCCAGTATTAATGATTTACTTTTCACACACTTCGGGCTTTCCGGCCCGGCTGTTTTGAACCTGTCGGAAATGGTTGCTGAACTGCTGGAGAAATTTCCCACGGTCCGCCTCAAGGTCGATTTTTCTCATACTATGAGCCATGACCAGTGGCGTAACACCTTTGATGATTGGCGGCGGCAGCACGGCGCGCGATTACTCAAGAACCAATTGGGACAGACGATTCCATCCCGGCTCGTTGCCATGTTTCTGCAACTCACCGGCACGCCGGACACCACGGTGTGCAGTTCGGTCACCAACGCCCAAGTGCACCAATTGATTGAATGTATTAAAAATACCGGCTTTGCGGTGCATGCCACCCGCGGCTTCAAAGAGGCCATGGTCACTGCCGGAGGTGTAAGGCTTGATGAGGTAAATCCCAACACCATGGAATCGCGTGTTTGCCCCGACCTTTTTTTGGCCGGGGAGGTGCTTGATCTCACCGGCCCGAGCGGTGGTTATAATCTGCAATTGGCATTTTCGACAGGGTTTTTAGCGGGCGAAGCCATCGCTGAAAAAATCCTGCAGCGCCATCAGGAGCAGCCTTGATTCCCGACCGCCGCCACATTCAAACAGAGCAGCCCAATGAACAATCCAACCGTTTAGATGCCATGAGCATCACGGAAGCGCTGCAATTGATGGACAAGGAAAACATCCGTGCGGTTCAGGCGGTGCAGGCGGCGCGGGCGGCCATCGCAACCGCAGCGGCGTGGGCGGCGGAGGTGCTTTCGCAGAGAGGGCGGATCATTTACGTCGGGGCGGGAACCAGTGGGCGGCTTGCCGTGCTGGACGCGGCCGAATGTCCGCCGACTTTTTCCAGCGATCCCACCCAAGTGGTGGCCATCATTGCCGGTGGTGACGCGGCGCTGCGACAATCGGTTGAAGGGGCGGAAGATGATCGCGATGCAGGCGCACGGGCCTTGGACCATTTGCGGCCCAGCGGGCGGGATTTGGTGATTGGCATTGCGGCCGGCGGCACGACCCCTTTTGTGCATGGTGCCTTGTCCGCAGCGCGGGCGGCTGAAGCCAGAACAGCTCTGATCGTCTGCACCGATCCAGCAGCATTATCGACCTCAGCCGATTTGATCATTCATCTGGCAACCGGGCCTGAGATCATTACTGGGTCTACCCGGATGAAAGCCGGCACGGCCACCAAACTGACTCTCAACGCCATCAGCACTCTGGCCATGGTGCAAACCGGTAAGGTGTTCGGCAACATGATGGTCGATGTGGACGCCGGTAAAAACGCCAAACTGTGGGACCGCGCCGCACGGATAATTGAAACCATAACCGGTCGCAGTCGGCCGGATTCACTCGCGCTGCTGCAAAAGGCGGATGGCCGGGTTAAACGGGCACTGGTGATGCATCACCATGGCGTATCGGCCCAGGAAGCGGACCACATGCTTGCACAACATAACGGGCGGCTTAAGGATTTGCTCCCGCCGCGTCCACCCACACGCAAGAGTTAATATCGGATAAAATCGTTACATGAATCAGATAAAGCCCACAGTGGAAGAGACTGTTCCCATATTGGATTTTGGCTCGCAATATGTGCAGCTTATTGCCCGGCGCGTCCGCGAAGCTGGAGTTCGAGCCATTTTAATTGACCCGACATCCTCCGCCGAGGCGATTAGGTCGCTTAACCCCGTGGGGATTATTCTTTCCGGCGGACCATCGAGCGTTTATCAGGCCGACGCCCCCCGCTGCGATAAAAACATATTCGATTTGGGTCTGCCCATATTGGGTATTTGCTACGGAATGCAAATTGCCGCCGAGATTCTGGGAGGAAAGGTAAAAAAGGGGAACGCCGGCGAATATGGTTCCGCGCGGCTTACCATTGCGAACGCGCCCGGAGCGGACGATTTATTCACCGGTGTGCCATCCTCTACCAGCGTGTGGATGAGCCACGGGGATCAGGTTAACTCTTTGGGGAGCGACTTTATTCCGCTGGCCGCCACCCATGATTGCCCGTTGGCGGCGATTCGGCACCGCAGCCGGAACTTTTTTGGTGTGCAATTCCACCCGGAAGTTACCCACACCCCCCACGGCGGAAAGATACTGGAGAATTTTTTGTACCGGGTGTGCAAAGCATCGGGTACATGGCAGATGGGCAACTTTATGGAGTTAAGCACCGAGGCCATTCGCCGACAGGTGGGCAGTGGCCGGGTGATCTGCGGACTCTCCGGCGGTGTAGATTCGGCCGTGGCAGCGGCGCTGATTCATCGCGCCATCGGCGATCAACTCACCTGCATATTTGTGGATAATGGGCTGTTGCGTAAGAACGAGCGGCAGAATGTGGAATCCACCTTCCGCGATCATTTTCATATTGACTTGCGTGTGATTTATGCCGAAGATGAATTTCTCTCCGCGCTGCATGGGATTACCGAGCCACAGCAAAAACGAAAGATCATCGGCAAAGTCTTTATCGATATATTCAAGCGCGAGGCCAAGACCATACAGGATGCCCGCTTTTTGGCCCAGGGTACCCTGTATCCGGATGTTATTGAAAGCGGCCAAGGATACTGGCGTACGGCGGCAAACATCAAACTGCACCACAATGTCGGCGGCCTGCCGGCCGAACTTGGCTTTGACCTTGTTGAGCCGCTGCGCGAGTTGTTCAAGGATGAAGTGCGGCGACTGGGCGAAGTGCTGGGCCTGCCCGAGACGATGGTGTGGCGGCACCCATTCCCCGGACCGGGATTGGCGGTGCGCTGCATCGGCGAGATTACCAAAGAGCGACTTGAACTGCTCCGCGATGCCGACGAAATATTTTTGGAGGAGGTGGTGGCGGCAGGGTTATACCGATCTACCGCGCAAACCTTTGCAGTGCTGCTGCCGGTACAGAGTGTGGCCGTCATGGGAGATGACCGTAGCTATAATCCGGTGATTGCGTTACGGAGCGTCGATTCAAGCGATTTTATGACCGCAGACTGGAGTCGCCTGCCCTATGATCTGCTGGCGCGTGTGTCAAACCGAATCGTTAATGAGTTGCGAACGGTCAGCCGGGTTGTATACGACGTGACGAGCAAACCACCCGGCACCATCGAATGGGAATAAGCTGTGACCAGCGTATCGAGTATTCATCCGCATGATCGCCACTTGCCGGCGGCAGTAATCCGCAAGCGGCGGCGCTTTCGTCGTATTGCGTACATTATGCTTGCCGTGGCATTGCTGACGGCCGCCCCGGGTTGGATTCTTTACGGCGTGGCCATCTGGAATGTCTTCCGTTTGCGGCATTTCACCTTTTTTCAGGCTATTACCGCGTACGGATTGCTCATTATTTCCAGCATCGCGCTGGTGCTGGGCCTGTGGTATCTGCTCCTGGCGCAAGCCCGGCGAATGTCACGCATGGTAGATGGCGGCGCGGACGGTACCGAGGGCGATACCAACCTGCGCTGCGGCAACTGCGGTTGGCCTCGCGACTACCCCGACCGCTTCTGCCGCCATTGCGGTAAACCGCTGGTGATACCCGCCGGTGATGCTGAAGCGTTTCCTGCGGCCCCGCAGTAAATTTATCGATGGCCCCAGTGAGGAAAAGGCTACCACATTGTCATCTGCAACCCCTGTAAATATTCCAGCCAAACCCGATGATGGCACACAGAAGATTCGCCCGCTTCGGCTCGCCGGCATGTCGTGGTCGCACTTTCTTAATGATGGCGGCGCGTTTTTTTTACCGGGCATACTTCCGGCGGTCATTCGGCATCTGCACCAGCCCCTTTTTATGGTCGGACCAATTGTGGCGTCCATCTATATTGGTCAGATTCTGCAACCGGTATTCGGTGTAATGGCCGATCACTTTGGTGGAAAAATCTTCGCCGTCGCCGGTCTGGTGCTGTGTGTAGGGGCGGCATCGCTGATTGGATTATCCCCGAATGTATGGATACTTATTGGATTGGTGCTGCTCTCGGGTCTCGGCAGCACTATATTTCACCCGCAAGCCCTGGCGGCGGCGCGTTCACTCTCGGGGCAACGGCACGCGCAGGGCATGGCCGTTTTTCTCGTGGGCGGGGAACTGGGGAGAGGTTTTTGGCCTCTGGTGGCCAGCGTGATTGTTGTGCATCTTGGACTACCGCAAATATGGCTTATCGCCATTCCTACCGCCCTTACCATTCCATGGCTGTTGCGAATTGTGCCCTCACAACCGGCCAGGCCTGTTTCAAAAGGTAGTATCTCGATCCGGAAGCACCTGAGACCATTTCTGCTGGTGGTAGGTTTTTCGGCATTTCGCAATTTTGCGGTTTTTGGATCCATCGCCTTCATTCCCATTATGTGGCATTTACGCGGAGGCAGCCTCATTCAGGGAGCCGGTATTATTTCGACGCTTATGGTTACCGGCATCATCGGGCAGCTTGCCGGCGGCACCGTGGC
>JAKAYZ010000300.1 GCA_021816165.1 Planctomycetota bacterium
CGCTCTGATAGCCGCCCAGTTGTTTACAAACCTCGCGCCGCGTCAAATCACCGACGAACGCGAAGAAAACATATCCATTTTGCGTGAAATATTCGCCCGCCAACACGCCGATCCGCGGCACGTCAAATATGATCGCTCCACCCGCCAAATCGCCGTCCGGAAACAGACTTAAAACGGGTATGCCGGACTTCTCCAACCGGGTTTGAGTCTCGGTGTCGCCGAAGCAGATGATGGACAATGCAGAATTCCGGCGCGATGCCGACCATTCGGCCGGGCTTGTCGCGCCCCGCGTTTCGTCCAGATCATTGACCGTTAACACCACGGGAGAATCCATCCGGCGGAGCGGTACCGCACATGCCCGGCGGGGAAGTTGATCGGACGAAGGCGTTTCGCCGTTAAAAAACGCCTGTAGTCCGGACAGTAAACGCCGGGCGGGCTGATGTGATATTGGCAGCAATACGTCAATATTATTTGCCGCATGGATTTGATCGACCTGCGTACCGAACGCCCTCTCAGCGGCACCGGGCATGCCGGTTTCATGTGGACGATGTTTGCAATGAAGCGTTGCCAAGTTAAACCTCACTCAGACGGCAATCACTGAATACCCATGTTTTGACGGATCGTGGCGGAAGGGCGCTGTGCAGATACCGGTGCTGCCATTCCTGTTCCACGCCGGCTCTGAGCCGGTGCCGATCGTCCGTCACGTGGGTACGTACGGGCGACGGCCGCACATCAAATCCCGATATATCGATCAAAATTCTGCGGGCCGAATGAGTCGGGTTTACCGCAACCACATTCAGCACCCCCGCCTCGCGCCGGTAGGACGCAATGCAGTTATCATTTGTGGGCATGATCCAGTCGCCGGGGCGGATAAAACGGCTGAACTGCGCCATGACAAAATATTTATTGGTCGTCCGGAAACCGGTATCCCGGCCATTTTCATCATTGACCATCATGCCCCAGCCTGGTCCATCCACCACTTGCCAATACACCCATGTTTCCGGCTGAAGCTCCTTGATGTCCTTAATAATTCGCATGGCCATGGTGAGTCCCGATGGATCACCATCGCCATATTCGGACATCCACAGACGCTTTCCCGCCGCCCTCGCCATTTCCCTGAGTTGAATGCGTCCGTGACCGTGATAACTGTGCGTGTCAATTTGAGCCACCTCGCGCCGCACCAGCGGACTGTAGGATTGAAATGATTGAATGGTTTGATTGACACCATTGTCATCGGGTGCCGCTATTTGCGTGGCGAGGTCGCGATCGCGCAGGGCCCGATACAGCATTGGGATGATGATATTCTGCTCGCGGTTGCCTATTCGGCACCCCTCCTGGGCGCCTCCAAACCTCCACCAATTCGAGACGGGTTCATTGAAGGGATCCAATGTCTGGAAATTAATGTGCCAGACATGACGGAAATGAGCCACGACTATGGCCAGGTACTCGGCAAACGACCGAAAGTATTTCGGCCGTAAATTGTTAACGCCATTTTTGCCACCGGTTACACTTCCGCTGATCGTCATATACCACGGGGGCGAATTGGAAAAAGCCTGCACCTGATTGACACCCATGGCCATGCACTCGTGCAGGATCAGACGCTGATTTTTGTCCGCCGCCCAATTAAACCGCGGCGGGTGGGGGGCGTAACCGGGGATCACTGCCCGCCGGGTTAAAAAATGATACTTGGGATTTTCACCCCCACCGATGTTGTATCGGGCAACCGTCAGCCCCAAGCCGTCATCAGTGTGGAAAATTCGTTTGAGGTAATGTTCACGGACGTGCGGCTGGAAGCCCCCAACAATATGCGCCCACCAGGCCAAACTGGTTCCCCAGCCTTGAAAATTGCGATAAAGCGCGCGCGGTCCGACCTTTAATGTTGGCACCCCCGCATTCCGCGCGCCCGCCTCCATAGCCGAAGCGCCCACCACGCCCGCGGCAGCAGCCAGGATATGCCTTCGGCTCATCTGGTATCGGGGCAAATTCATCATTCTTCCACTATGTTTCCACAACCATCGATCGTGTCGCCAGCGTCAGGGGCCCCGGCGCAAGCGCCGTCCGGAGTTGTCAGTCACCTGAAGCTAATGCCGATCCACAACGCGCCAAGAGGCTTATACCCCGTTGTCAAGTTGGCGGCAATAGCGGTTTTCCACAAAATCAATCGGATTTTCCCAAGCTGCGAGCGACGATTTTAAATACAAGCTATTGGTTAACAATGCCTGGCTGGCGAGACGGCCTTGCGTGGGCTGTCCGTCGCCCTTTGCTCGTCCGCATACGCATTTCTACATCTCATTCCTGCCACCGAATAATTCCAGTTGTATGCCACGTGGCGGCAGGAAATGGTCTTCCTGCGGATGCGGCACGCGCGGCTCAATGCGGGCCTTGTGGCAGGCCGCATTAAATAGCTGCCTCATCTGGCCTGCAAAAACACCGCTGCCCTTGAAGCGCGTAAAAAATTCAGAATCATTTAGCTTACCACCGCGGATATCGGCGATCCGATGTAAAATTTTGCCGGCGCGCTCTGGCATGTGCGCGTGCAGCCAGGTTTGAAACAAATCCTTCACCTGGTAAGGCAAGCGGATGGGCGTCATCTGGGCGAATGTGGCCCCCGCATCGGCGGCAGCGCTGACGATCGATGCTATTTCAATATCGTTTAAGCCGGGTATGGTTGGTGCTACCAGCACGCCCACGGTAACGCCCGCCGCCCGCAGCATGGATATGGCTTCCAACCGCCTTCTTGGCACACTGGTGCGCGGTTCCATGATGGCGGAAAGCTCCGGTCGAAGCGTCGTAATGGATATACAGACCACCACAGCTTGATATTTGGCCAGCGCCGCCAGCAGATCGATGTCACGGGTAACCAGGTAGTTTTTACTGACGATGGTAACCGCCTGCCGAAATTCACTCATTACCTCCAGGCAGCCACGCGTAATCTGCAGTTGCCTCTCCAGGGGCTGATAGCAGTCCGTCGCCGTGGACATGGTGATGCGTCCCCCTTTCCACCGGGCGTGCGACAGTTCGCGCCGTAATAGAACGGGCGCATCATATTTAACCATTATTTTAGATTCAAAGTCGATGCCACAGTTCATGCCGAGCATCTCATGCGTGGGGCGTGCGTAACAGTAGATGCAGCCATGCTCACACCCGCGATAGGGATTGATGCTGTAGTCAAAGCCCAGATCGGGGCTATGGTTGCGTGTGATGACCGTTTGCGATTTGTCAGCAATTAATTCTGTCCGTGGCAGCGGCTCTGGCGCGCCGGCTTCATCCATGGCGTAGCGCAATGTTTCAAACCGATTGGGCGGACGCTCGGGCGTTCCTCGGCCATGTGAAGGGTGTTGGGTCATGCGCATCCCATTGAACCGGCACAGCACAGGGTTTCTTGCACCATTATAGGCCGCGCCGGGACGCTAATGTAAGGCATGTCCTGCCGCGACCGGTCTGGCACCACGACGAAGGGCTTGAAGTAAATCCGCACGGGTAATGACACCGACGACCTGCAATGGACGATCGCGATCCAGAACAATCAGGTATTCTGCACGGTGGCGATTCATCATCAGGTGCGCGGTGCGAAGTGTGTTGTCGGTATAGATCAGCACGGGCGGATGACGAATCAAATCCCTCGCTTTGGCGTTGGGATCAATATCGGGAGCCAGTAAATCACGATAAATCAAGACTCCCACCGCATGATTGTGCCCGTCCAATACGGGAAAGCCCGTATGAGGGGTGTTTTTTTCAGTGGCATCCAGTCTGATACGCAATTGACGGCACGTCTCATCAGCATTGACACAGACCGTATCTTGTCTGCACGCCGATCGAACCAGAACGCGGCTGTCAAAATCAGCATGCGAATTGAAAAGCGCCCGTCCCCCGCCCCGCGCAAATTTTTCAATAAAGATATTGTCGCTCATCAGCAGGCACGACACCAGATACGATGCGCTGCAGCCCACAAATGCCGGTATGAATCCATTGGGTTGCAGTGTGGTTTCAAACGCAAAGACAATCGAGGTAAGTGGGGTCCAGGTCGCACCGCAGAATAGTGCCGCCATGCCGACCAACGCTGCGGTGCGAAGGGATACGTCGGCGTGCGGTAAAAATAGTAGTCCAGCGGCCGCAATTAACCCGCCAAGAGAACTGCCAATATTAAACAGCGGGGCCATACTTCCGGATGTACCACAGCCCAGCGCGAACGTCCACGATACCATTCGGACCACCCCCAGCAGAAGGAGAAAGTGCAGGGTGGCATGAGAATTGAGAATTTTACTGATGTTGTCGTATCCCACACCCATCGACGGTACGAATATCAGCCCGCAGATGCCAACGATCAGTCCGCCCACAGCCGGTCGCCACATCCGATTCAGTCCTCGAACCGCTTTGAGCATATCTTCAATAAAATAAATGGCGCGTGTCAGAACCACGGCCGTCAGACCGCAC
>JAKAYZ010000301.1 GCA_021816165.1 Planctomycetota bacterium
CGCACCAGGGCATACAGCGTTGCTCATTCCAGTATCGGCCGCAATGCACCGTGATGCACCGATGAAAATAAGGCCAATGGCGGATAAAACCCAACGGCGTTTGAACATATACACTACCTCGCTGCAAAAAGACCAACTTGGATATATTTCTAAATGATAGCGGCAACCGCGTGCGTGTGATACTTGAAAAAAGCGTTTGAAATTTGGCAACACGCGACGGTCAGTCCGCGGCTTAAACGGATCGGGCCGGCGGAAAATAAAAAACCGCCCGGCAGAAATCAATTTGCCGGGCGGATATTTTCAGTGCAGCCGATGTCATATCAACGGCTTGCTTCAGATGAGATTTTTCACAGCCTTGATGATATGCGCCGCGTCGATGCCCGCCGCATTCATCAGTTCAGCCGGGGTGCCGGAGCCGGGCATTCCTTCTACAGCGAGTTTCACCACCTGCGGCCGATCTGTGGACTGCGCAAAGACCTCCAGCACGGCATCGCCGAGGCCGCCTTCAATCCAGTGGTCTTCTACTACTACAAACTTGTTGCCGGCTTCGCTGGCGGCCTGGCGCAGCGTTTTGGCGTCTATGGGCTTGACCGAATACAGGTCGATTATTCGCACGTGAATGCCGTCCTTTTTCAATTCAGCGGCAGCTTTGATCGCCTCATGCAAAGTGATGCCGGCACCTACAACCGTGGCCCGATCCTGATTGGACCGCTGTACCACCTTTGATCCGCCAATCGGAAATCGCTCCTGCGCGGAATACAGCACCGGCAACTTTTCGCGCGTGGTACGCAGATAACTTATGCCCGGCTGCTGTGCCATCTCTGCAACCAGTTGCACCGTCTGATTCGCATCGCTGGGATAAAGCACAACGCTTTCGTACACGGCCCGCATCATGGCCAGATCTTCGAGCGCCATCTGCGACGGACCATCGGCACCGATGCTGACACCGGCGTGCGAGCCAACTAAGCGAATGGTGGCGTTCGAGATGGCCGCCATGCGAATCTGGTCATAGGCTCGGGTAAAAAAGGCGGCAAAGGTCGAAGCAAAAACCTTTTTCCCCAGCACCGCCATGCCGACTGCGGCAGATACCATCTGCTGTTCGGCAATGTACATTTCAAAAAAGCGATCGGGGTGCGCCTTTTTGAATTCGTCAGCATGGGTGGAATTGGAAACTTCTGCATCCACCGCCACCAGCAGCGGATCGCTGTAACCCAATGCCGCCAAAGCATCGCCGTAGGCTTTACGGGCCGCCTCTTTACTTCCCACGTCATACGTCGGCGTCTTGCCACCACCCTTGGCCGGGTGCGATACCGGCGTTTTCTTGGGCATTTGTACCTTAACGGTAATATTCGGTGACGCCCCAAGTTCAGCCAGCGCCTTGGCCTCTTCGTCTTTATTCAGAGGCTTTCCATGCCAGCCGTCCTTGTTAGCCAAAAACGAAACGCCATGCCCCTTTTCCGTCTTGGCAATAATACAGGTGGGCTTGCTGCTTTGTGCGACCGCTTCCGCGTACGCCTTGCGAATTACGGCAACATCATGGCCGTCCACCTCAATGGTGTGCCAACCGAAAGCCCGGGCGCGGGCGGCATAAATTTCGCCGTGCCATCCCAAGTCCGTCTCACCGCGCTGACCGAGGCGGTTCATATCGATGATTGCCGTCAAATTATTAAGGTTGTAATGAGACGCCTTGTCAAACGCCTCCCAGATTGAACCTTCCGCCATCTCGCTGTCGCCGCAGAGCACCCAGACATGGCAGGGGAGTTTATCGAGATATTTGGCGTTGATAGCCATTCCAACGCCGATCGGCAAGCCCTGCCCCAGCGATCCAGTTGCCACATCCACCCATTTGAGCACATGTGGGTTGGGGTGTCCCTGCAGCACGCTGTCGAATTTTCGCAGCGTAAGGAGTTCTGCATCAGAAATAACACCGGCGGCCTTATACATGGCGTACAGCAGCGGGCATGCATGCCCCTTGCTGAAAATCAACCGATCATTGCAGGGATTATGAGGATCGGAAAAATCATACTTCAGATAATCCGTCATCAGCACCGACATCAATTCCGACGCCGACATGGAGGATGTCGGATGGCCCGATCCAGCCGCCGTGGTGCAGCGGATGGAATCAATTTTCAACTGGCGTGCCAATTCGGTAAGAGTCGTGGTTTCGGTGGTTGGGGCGGTTGCGGTTGTCATATTTATTTCACTCCTGTCACTCATTAAAACGTGGTCTACACCCGGGTATCACACTAAGCGAGAGCATACCGCAAGATTGTGAAGATGAAAAATTTCCCATCCTCGAACGCCTGATGTTCTGAATTGTGCGCAAATATAACAGGCCATTTGACGGGCGGCCACGCTCACGGAATCTGAAAACGCCAATTAAATCCGCGTTTTGAATCCCATAGCGCGGACCATACACCAGCCGCTCCGGGCCTCAAACACCATCACACAACTGCCGCAGGCAAAGCCACCCATCGGCCACCAGAGCCAAGCGACACCTGTAAACCATGCTGCCACTGCCAGAATCATACTGATCGCACCCAATGCGCATCCGGCCATCAATCGAGCTCGCATTCCTCGGCTGTCTATGTTGCATGTTAACTTCACGGCGTAAGCCCCTCGAATGCGGCCTTGGACAACTTTAAAATAACATGATGTTGGGCACCCGGCCGCACAACAATTTTCCATGCACAGCTCGCCGGAATGCATTCCCCCATCGAACCGTTCGTGCAGTAGTCGTAATATACCTCCGCGGTTGAGTTCCCGACAGGCAAACCGGTCGGCAGCGAAAAGTTCACCGCCGGTCGTCCATCTGAATTGACAGTCGATTCATATTCAACCTTGCCCCCCTTTCCTGTTATGCGGAGGGATATCGGCACACCGACGGTTAGATGTGTACCCGATGGAACCATTACATGGGCCGTCAAGTTTGCAGGTTTGCCTGCCATAAGCCCCACCGCAACCGCTGATGTAGCATTCAGCCGGGCTGCAACGTGCGATGCCACGGCGTCCGGTGTTTTAACCTGCAGGCCGGAAATTATTAATTGATGCCATTGTTTCGTTACCCCATTTATCACCACAATTCTCTGGTTGTCGGTATCGGCCACAAAAATAGTCCGCCCCAGCACCGATAATCCGCCTGGTTCGGCAAACTTCACCCGCCCACCAGTCCGGCCGGCACCCGGCCTGCCAGTCCCGGCAAATGTGCTCACTTGATGGGTTCGCAGGTTGATAAGCCGTAACTTGTCGTTGTAAGTATCAGCCACCAATAAATCATGCTGGCCATAAGCCGCTACACCCAGACAATGCTGCAGCAATGCAGAGCCTAAACTGCCGTCACGATCGCCAAATGTAAAAAGCCCTTGCCCGACAATGGTTCGCACCGACTTATTTGCCAGATTGATACGGGCGATGGCAGAAGCCTCCGGCTCAGCAACATATAAATAGTGGCCGCGCAGCGCCAAGCCCGACGGTTGGGCCATCTCCGATGATGTGCCTACGCCATTTTGCAGCCCCTCATAACCGGAACCGGCAAAAGCGGAGGCAACCATCGTCTTCGTGTTCATTCGCCACACCTGATGCTCACCTGCCATAGCAATGTAAAGTGTGTGCCCGTCGCCGGCCAAAGCCCACGGCGAATTGATTCCCTGCTCAACCCCCGTCCCACCGCCAGAAAAGTCAAACACTTCGCTTCCCGTGCCCAATACAGTTTTAACCATTCCATTTTGCAGGTTGATCGCCCGGATGAGATGGTTATTGGTGTCAGCAACGTAAAGCGTGTGCCCCAGCAATGCCATCCCTTGGGGGGAATTGAATTCGCTCTTCGATGCCGCGCCGTCAATTCGTCCCTTTTTGCCGTTGCCGAAAATCGCAATCAATTTTGCCACGCCGTTGTGCCGGGGCAAAGTGGTTTCAATGATGCGATTATGGTCCGTATCGGCGATGAATAAACGCTTGAGACTGCCGACGGCCAGCACTTTCCCGGGAAACGCCAGACCGGTAGCCGAATATTCACGCGACCGCTTGGGAAACACCAGGGGCTTTGCTGCCAGCAGATGATGCGCCTTGTCATACTTCAACTGCGCACTGATCGCGTGCTTCAACGTGCGATAGCTCACCTCACCGGCAACCGACCCGTCGATATGTCTCCCAGCACCTACCACCACAAAGGTAGGCCATGAATTTACCCCATACGCGTTCCATATCTGCATATCTTCATCAACGACCACCGGATGGTCGATTTTGTACCGCATCACCGCAGCGCGGACATTGCGCGGAAGACTCTCATTTGCGAATTTTGCGCTATGTACTCCGATGATCACCAACGGTCGGCCGGCGAAGTGCTTTTGCAGCCGGTCCAGAACGGGAAACATATGTATGCAGTTAATGCAGCCATAGGTCCAAAAGTCCAGCAGCACC
>JAKAYZ010000302.1 GCA_021816165.1 Planctomycetota bacterium
GTCGGCCCGGCGATTTTACGAAGTGATGCTGGCCCAACCCACGGTGAAGGAAATGCCTGGCGCTCCGGCTCTCCCGCAGGGATCTGGGCAGGTAGAATTTGCCGACATCAGTTTTACCTACAGTGGGGCGGTCAAACCGGTGCTGGAACATGTTTCTTTCCAGGCTGCGGGCGGTTCCGTGGTCGCACTGGTGGGACCTACCGGTGCCGGTAAGTCGACGATGATGCAATTGCTGACCCGATTTTATGACCCGGATCAAGGCGTTATTTCCATTAACGGCGTAGATATTAAAACAGTTTCGCTTGCTTCGCTGCGGAAAAGCATCTGCTTTGTGTTTCAGGAAACCTTTCTGTTTTCCGATACGGTCGCCAATAACATACGTTATGGGTTTCCGCAGGCCACGGATGGGGCCGTGGAAGCGGCAGCCCGGATTGCTCAGGCTCACGACTTCATCATGGAGTTGCCCAACGGTTACCAGACGCTGCTGGGCGAACGTGGTACCACACTTTCGGGCGGGCAGCGCCAGCGTCTGGCCATTGCCCGGGCGCTTCTGGCGGATCCAAAAATTCTCGTGCTGGACGAAGCGCTGGCCGCGATTGATCCGGAAACCGAGCATCGGATTCGCCGTGGGTTGCAATTGGTGCTGGCGCGGCGGACCGTGTTTGTCATCGCCCATCGGTTGAGTACGGTTCGTGCTGCGGATTTAATTTTGGTTCTTGAGCATGGTCGGCTGACTCAGACGGGCACGCACGATCAGTTGATGGGCCAGCCGGGACATTACCGGGAAGTAGCGGTCCTGCAGCTTTCAGGTGGTGCACCCTCTTTTCCGGTTCCGCCCGGTGGCTTAACTGGACGGGAGGCAGTGGTATGATCACCGACTTTCTAAGGCCCACGCGCTGGTTCAAACGCCCCGGCAATTCCCCCGCAGCGCCTGCGGGGATGGCGGCAAAGTCGCCTGCGGCGCCGGAAAGCGAGGCGGCCTACAAACCGCTGGACTGGAAGGTGGTACGGGGCATTCTGGAATGGATGCGGCCCTACCGGCGCGGCTATGTGATTACGGCGATAGTTGGATTGCTGGTGAACTTGTGTGAGATGATTACACCGCGTTACATGCAGCAACTCATCGATACTGATATTCCTGGTAAAACTCTGAACTTGCAAACAAGTTTGGCGGGCCGGGCATTGGGAATTGTCCATCCGGCATGGGCGAAGGAACTGGCCGGGCTTTCGCGCACCCATCTGGCATACTTGAATATCTTCTCCACAATTGCCCTTTGGGCTTTTACCATGGCCATCGGCCTGTTGTTGCAGCGGTGGGGCATTCTCAACACCTCCCTGATCGGTGAAAAAGTATTGTTTAACCTGCGTAAGCGGGTGTTTGGCCATTTGCAGCGGCTGTCCATGAACTACTACGACAAAACCAAGTTCGGCAGAATTCTTACCCGCGGCACCAGCGATATTGATTCCATGTTCAATACCATCGTGTGGGGAGTCAACACCCTGCTGAGCAATGTGACCATGATGTTGATTGCCGCGACCATTCTCATCATGATGGATTGGCGTATAGCCTTGGCGGTATTGTGGCTGGGGCCGGTGCTTTACGTACTCAATATCTATTATCGCCGGCGCGTGGGGGCGGCATGGCGGCGGGTGCGGGAAGGCTATACCCAGGTTAGTTCAAATCTGGCGGAAAATATTTCGGGTATGCGGGTGGTGGCGGCCTTCAACCGGCAGCACCAGAACCTGGATGTTTTTAACAGCCTGCAAGTAGTCAATACCAGTAACAATGTGCGAGCCGCAGTGGTCAATGGAATCTATCAGCCGCTGCTGGGGCTTATTGGCTTTCTCGGTAAGGTGATCATCCTGGTGTTCGGGGCGTATCTGGTGTTTCATACAGCAGCGGATCCGGCGTCGCGGAAATTCACCATCGGCGAACTGGTGGCGATGTTTATCTACTGGGACTGGTTTATGGGGCCGGTCATCAATTTCGGCAATTTTTATAATGATACCATGATGGCCATGGCCTGTGCGGAGCGCGTGCAAACGCTGCTGGCCCAGGAGCCGCAAGTGCAGGACTCGGTCGGTGCCATCCCCTTGCCTCCGGTGAAAGGAGCGGTTTGTTTTGAGCACGTGACATTCGGTTACCAAAGTGACAAAATAGTTTTACAGGATATTAATTTTCAAGTTGATCCCGGACAAATGGTGGCGCTGGTGGGCCATACCGGTTGCGGCAAATCCACCATCATCAGTCTGATCTGCAGATTTTACGTGGCCCAGCAGGGGCGGGTGTTGATTGATGGTTATGACATACGCGACATTTCCGGAGAAAGTCTGCATAAGCAGATGGGCATTGTGGCGCAGAATAACTATCTCTTTACGGGTACCGTGATGGACAACATCCGCTATGCCCGTCCGCAGGCCACCGATGAGGAGGTCTATGCCGCCACGAAAAAATTGGACTGTTACGACATGATCATGGAACTGAAAAACGGCTTTCAGACCGAGGTAGGGGAGCGCGGGGCATCGGTGAGTTTGGGCCAGAGGCAACTGATCTGTTTTGCCCGGGCCTTTGTGGCCAATCCGCGGATCCTATTGCTGGATGAAGCAACCAGCGCGGTGGATACCCATACGGAATTGCTCATTCAGCAGGCTTTGGAGCGTTTAACCGCCAACCGTACCACATTTGTGGTGGCCCATCGGCTAAGCACCATTGTTCATGCGGATCTGTTGCTGGTGCTGGATCATGGCCGCGTGGTGGAGCGGGGAACGCATCAATCGCTGCTGGCCCACCAAGGCAGATATGCCGATTTATATTCTGAATTCACACGTGCATAGGATCTCAGCGCTGCGGCAAGCTTTTGCCATGAGCTTAACCCGCCGGTCCTATCGGCCTGCGACGTTGGCCAGTGGCCGCCTACGGCACCGGGACTGGCTGATGTGGCATCGCGGGCTTGCCATCATGGCTTAACTGAGTAATATAACCAAGGCTGAAACGAGTGGATTTTGACAGGATAAACCATGCAGAGAACGTTAATTATTGTAAAGCCGGATGGAGTACAGCGCGGACTGATCGGCGAAATCATCGGCCGTTTCGAACGCCGCGGGCTGCAAATTATCGGCTTGAAGATGATGCGGATTTCCTCCGCTCTCGCCCAGGAACACTATGCGGTGCATAAGGGTAAGCCCTTTTACGACGGTTTGATTCGGTTCATGACTGGGGGGCCGGTGGTGGTGTTGGCGCTGCAAGGCAATAATGCCATTGATGTATCACGAAAGATGCTGGGGGCCACCTTTGGATTCAAAGCCGAGCCGGGCACCATTCGCGGGGATTTTGGTCTTTCCAGCAGCTTCAACCTGATCCATGGCAGTGATTCTCCGGAAGCGGCTGCGGCCGAGTTGGCCCGTTTTTTTCCGCAGAACGAACTGGTGGAATACAAATTGATGTCTTCTGATTGGGTGTACGATTATTCCAGCGGCCAGGCGCAGTAAGCGGTATTTTGTCGCGGCGAGGCGATTGTGATGATCATCAAAGGCTCACTATCGGTTCCATCGGTTCCGGTCACCATGCCCGGAGCGTGCAATGTGAGTATGCAGATGCTGCTTGGTCCGCAGGATCAATGTCCAAACTTTGCCATGCGCAAGTTCAGCGTGGCTCCGGGCGGCAATACCCCGCGTCATCAACATGATTATGAACATGAAATTCTAGTGCTAGCCGGGCGGGGAACGGCCCTAAGTGCGCAGGGCGTGCGGGAGATTATGCCGGGCGACGTTATTTTCGTGCCACCGAATGAACTCCATCAATTTGTGAATACCGGTATCGAGGATCTGGTGTTCATCTGCCTGGTGCCGGCATCGGTGCATCGTTCGGTGGACTGCGCGAAATAGCATCGCGTGAGGCCGGTCGTTGGTGGAACCGCCTGACCGGATGGTGAGGATCTTCCCATCCGAGTGCCGGCGTGGACGGTTAAACATGAGTCTGATTGATTCTGATGACCAGCAACGGGCCTCCGCCGCATCTTCAGCGGCGATTCGGGAATCAGTGATCGTGGCGGATCACCGTTTGGATGTGTTTACCGAGGCCCCGGCGGTATTTGAGTCGATGCTTGGCGACATCGATCTGGCGAAGCACCGGATCTGGATGGAAACCTACATCTTCGCCGAAGACACCAGCGGAATCGCCATTGCCGAAGCCTTGATGCGCCGAGCCAGGCAGGGCCTGGATGTCCGTCTACTCTATGATACGGTCGGCTCCACGACCACTCCATTGGCATTTTTCGCAACCCTTCGCGAGGCTGGCGTGCGGGTGCACGGTTATCATAGTTTGTGGGAGTCACTGCGCAAGGTGCGGTTCTTCACCATTTTCAATCGGCGGGATCATCGCAAGCTGCTGGTGGTGG
>JAKAYZ010000303.1 GCA_021816165.1 Planctomycetota bacterium
GATGCATAATTTGCCATGAACAAAGCATACCATGCCAGCATCTATATGTCAAGTTATTTACGGGACGGTACACTAGCTTTCTCCGTCACACTGTCAATCGTTAAGAATACAGTCTAAAACGTCGGCGGAGGTATAAGAGGTTTCCCCGTTCCGGATATAACGAAGAAGCTGCGACACATCATCACCCGCGGTCATAATCGGCATTTCCGATTCGCCGCAGGAAATCTGACCAAGATCAATCGTGGCAAACAATGCGTTGCAGAGACATTTGCGGCCAATCGTTTCTTCAATCGTTCCACCCTTGGCGACGTAATCATCCACCGGTTCGGCGGCACACCGGTAACCCACCGTTCCGTCCGAGCGACTGTAGGCAATGCGCAGATAGCCGAGATCACATTTTCGGCTTCGCTGCGCGTAAACCGCTGAGTCGGACAGCGACTTTTCAATTTGCAAAACCTTAAACGGAAAGCCGGTTGGCGACGCCTTCGGATCGGTAAATACCTTAGCCTTTCCCTGACGGACAAGATCAATGACCTGACACTTTAACTCCGATCGAATGCCGGATTCCCTGCAGAACGCAAAGGCCGTTCCGATTTGAATGCCGGCGGCTCCTTGCGCCAGCGCCCATTTCAATTGCTGGCGTGAGGCAAATCCACCGGCAAGGTAAAACGGCAGGCCGAGGGCGGCAATTTTCGCCAGGTCGGCGGCATCGCGCGGGCCATAGACCGGCTCACCGTCTGGTGTCAGTTGAAGCGGACCGCGCGGCGGGGCGTTATGGCCTCCGGCCATTTCGGTTTCAATAATAAAGCCATCCACGCGGCCATTTGATTTGCGAGCCAACGTCATGGCCAGCGTGGCGGAAGAAACAATGGCCAGAAAAGCCGGCCGTTGTAAGGGCGCCGGAGATGAGGCCGACGCGGCAAAAGCCCTGTCACGACCGGCGAAAAACAGCGGGGCGAATTCACTGGATACCGCTTCGCCGACTTGGGCACCCTGAACGTCAATCTTGAGACTCGCGGGTTCCCATCGTGCCAGCAGGTCCAGCGAGCCGGGAATATGCCGGGGAATTCCAGCGCCCATCAGAACATAATCAACCCCGGCCAACATGGCGCCGAAAAGAGTGGCCAGCGTTGGGGTCTGCACCTTCTCCAGAAGATTAATTCCCACTTTTCCCAAGTGCCCTTCTTTGGCCAGAAACACTTCAGTAAATGCCGCCAGGACGGTCAATTCCTCAAGGGCCCGACTGAATTTCACCACGGGAAACGGCGTTGATTTAAACGCCGTGACAGCGGCGATGCCGCCGGCGACAAAATAGCGGTCGATAATCCGTGCCGATATATCGGGAAATGGGAATGCGTGAATCGCCCGCCGAAGGTGACCGTCCGGATCCCCGCGCTGCAGACGCCGCGCCAGAACCGTCGCGATACCAGTACCTGAAACCACACCAAGCTGGCCCCGTTCCGCCACGGATTTTGCCAGCACCCAGTTTGAGACACCCACCCCCATACCGCCTTGAATAATTCTGAAACTTGATTCCATAAATACCAGAACTCCGTTTGCATGATGGTCCGGCCGACATACGACATACCGGCTACAGAATTTCGAGCAGCCGGTGTCTATGCGCACAAGGCTACGGGGCTGCAGCTTTTATTTCAGGCCAATAATCAGATGTTTCATACCCGCTCAAGGCGTGCTGACAACCAGACTCCCCACAGGTCCGCCGGCTATTGCCGGACCCGTCTTGCCGATATTAAGTATACAGAGTTTGCCCCCCTGACGCACCCCGAATGCCGGTTCGAATAATCAGGAGCCTGCGGATTCTCCTGGCAATCCGCAAAACCGATGTTTAGCGGCCCCAATAAGCGGTTATTGGGCGGAAGATTCGTGACCGTATTAAGAACTGCGTTTTTCGCGTAGACTGAAAATCCGCGAATCTATTGTCGTTGTCAGCGGGCGGGCAAAACCGGCCAACAATCCGCCCTGTAATACTCCCCAAAAACTGGGCGCGCTGCTAAGAGCGTGTTTGAGAAGTTTCGTTAACCTGGTTTGAGTCGATGTACCATCAAGTTGATCATGGCCAAATGGATCCAAGTCTCGCTGCTGGCGGTTTGGGCCTCGTAATCCTTGCTCAGTCGGCGATATCCGGGAGCCGACGTTGGGGCCCGGCCACGGCGACGACCACCTTGGCGTATCATTGGCGTATCATTCGTCACGGCTGTGACGCACCTACCGGCTTGCACACGCCCGCAGCTTGAGCTTATAGTGAGCTGTAGTACTAACCGCATTATCCAGAACCGTTCCGATCATTTCCGCCTCCCGGGCGGGGGCAGATGACCCTCCCCGCGTTCGCGCACCCGCTTTAGCTGTGGACTATCCTCTCCATAGATTATCCGGTAATAATCCTCCATGGTCGCCGCCTTTTCGGCACGCCGGTAAGGCTCCATGGCTATTTCAAGTTCTTTTTTTGCCGCCTCCGCGCGCCGCTGGCTCGCCTCGTAGTCCCGCCAGAGGATGCCACCCATCGCGGCCTGCTCCTCCGGTGTCAGGTAGGGCTTCAAATTTGCCGGCAGACCATCCTCCGGTTCGTCGCGAATCGGCAGCTCGTAGAAGTTCAGGCCGGGAAAGTTTTGTGCGACAACGCGATTATAGACATCTTCGCGTAGGGCGAGGCCGCCAACCGCTAACTTGTATATCGACAGCGGCTTTTCGACGCAGGACTTGAGCAGATACCGCACACCCCCCTTGTGCGGCTGCGGCAAGGGATAATAGTTAACACTCCCGCATTCGGGGCACACACCCATCAATTCCGATTGCATTCCGCCACGAACTTGAATCCGCTCCGCCAACAGAAATTGGAAGCCTCCGAGCTTTTCTCCGCTCGTGAGGACTACCGAACCAATTTCGCAAGGCGTTGGGCTGCCCAATGCCGCCATCAGGTCGTTTCGGACGATCCGTACCTCAAGGGCTATGGCCATGCTGTTCAAAGGATAATCACCGAGTCGCAGCCTCAACACAATGGTACCGATTCTGCGTTCCGGTCGTAGCTGGCCGCACCGCGCGCACATGCAGCCAGACTGGATGAGGCCCTCGCGCCATTGCTTATCCGCTTCGGCGAAGGGATGGTCGCTCTACATTGCGAAATAGCGCGTCATTAATCGCCTCCAGACACGAAGGGCGCGAAGTTGCCGTCTATAATATTTTGCCATGTGTAATGCAGAAAATTGGTGCCATTCTCAAAATCACCGTTTATCATGAATGTTAGCACCTTCACAATTCGCCGGGCCGGCACATTGTCAAATAGTCGAATATCCTTTGGAATCGCTTCCGCGGGCCGGATTTGCCGAACCACTGCTCCATAACATCCATGGCATCGGCACCACGGCCACACAGCACCATCGCGGCAGCAACACGGATTTTCTGGGCCAGGTCGTTGATGATACGCGCATCGCCACGGTCGTAAGCATCACATATACCCTTTGGATTCGAGTAGGTATCTAGGAACGGAAGCGTCCATCTCTGCATGAATGACTTCATTTCGCCGACGACGCCCGGCAATGAGTCCGGCTGGAAAATGAGCCATCGAGCAGGTGCCGCTTTCGCTGAGGTGAACTCAATAGGTTCTCGCAGTGTGCCACCGGCCGGGCCGGGTAACGGCGACAAATCACCGCCCATCATCTCAATTATCAGCTTTTCTACGGCATCCATGCTTATTTCCAGCCACGGATAGATGGCAGCCGCGGAATCTGGCCGGTCCGCCGGGTGGATTTCCATCGTAATTTCAATTCTTTGCAGAGCGTCCGCTAGTTCACGCGCATACACAAGGGTGTTCTTTCGGCGAACAAATCCGGATTGCAGGAGCCATGCGTCCATTCCTTTCTCCAGATTGGCGCAAAGGCATTCGTTGATTTCCGCTTTCATCGAGCTCATGGTTGCCGAACCTCCAGCGCTCTACGAACTTGGAGGCCCGCATTCTGTCCGACACCCGTGACGGTCTGAGGCCCACTGGCACTCAGCGCGGAGTCGAATGCGCGTTGTTCGGCTGTAAGACCTGCCGAGCCAGACTTGACTTCTAACCCGATGACTCGACCGCTAGGAGAGATCGCCGCCCCGTCGTAAACCCGCAACTGCCCCGACGCATCACGAACAGACACTCCTCCCCGGATCACCTGCCAACCAGCCTCGGCTTCAACGGCATCCCACACCGCATTTTGAGCCGCCGCACCCGCCTGCCCCGCGCCCAATGGACTGGCAAACCTGCCATCGGCCGTCCGCCAACCGTTGTTCCAGACAACTCCTCCACTCTCTGCGGCTTCAGCCGCGGCCAGTGAATTAAGATTCGTGCCTGCCAAGGCGGTTTGGTTAGCCAGAATGTTGCCATAGACCGTAT
>JAKAYZ010000304.1 GCA_021816165.1 Planctomycetota bacterium
CCTGACCATCCAGCAGTTTCCGCACGCGCTGGTCAAATTCCCGCACTTCACCTTCACTGTAGGTGTTGTCAATGGAAATCATCGGAATGCCATGGCGAACCGCGGCGAAAGCCCGCAACGGGCTGCCGCCCACACGCTGGCTGGGCGAATCGGGTGTAATAAGTTCGGGATGCGCCTGCTCCAGATCCGTAAGCTTGCGCAACAGCGCATCATACGCCTGATCAGAAATCTCCGGCTTGGCCTGCTGATAATAAAGTTCATCATGCCGCCGAATCTCCTCCCGCAGCATTTCCAGTTCATGTTCCACACTTTTAGCCATGTTGAAAGTTATACCTCGGAAAACTAATGCGGATTCTTCAACGTCGGGAGATGCTCTCCAATATGGCCAATGAGGATTTTCTCGTCGCCCTCGCACCATTCAAAATATATTCGGCCGGCACCGGGGGTGAACCTCACGTGCCAACTGAAACAGCGGGCCATTCCATCTGGACACATAAAGGTATGCTCGTCGTGGTAACGGGCCAGCGTCCCTGGGCTCTCCGGAGTAACCTTAGATGGGGGCTGTTGCAGCCAGATGTCCCGTTTTCGCCCGGAAAACTCTTCGCACCATGAATTGAGATCTTCAAGCCGCTTAATGATCTGCTTGATTTCATCCCCATTCCATGAGAACTCAGACAGCATCTCCCGCACACGCTCACAAAATAGAAGCCGAGGAAATTTTCGCTGGCGGTTTGTCCAGAATTCACCGTGATTCGCGAAGGTTTCCTTTGTCTTTGCTTCAATCCATTTCCTGTGCTCGGCGGCATGCTCAAGTTTAGACACGTGTCTAAGGCTTTCCTGGCTCTGCAATAAAGCGGCATCATCGCCAAGCTCGCTTACATCCACGCAGACGGATGAGCAGTCCCACTCCGGGGTAGATAGGAAACTGACGACGATCCCGTCGTCAAGATACGCTTCCAGCATCCCCACGGCAGGTCTGGAGCAGTGAAGTACCTCGCACCCCAGCACCCGGTCTCCATGTAAACCATCACCGAGGAATGGTGCTTTCGTGGTAAACGACCTAAATAATTGCTTTAACTCTCGGTCAACGCTCAGATTCTCGCACCAGTTGCCTACCCGGAAGTTTGGCGAAATTTCGACATTAAAGAATCCGGTGGGAAGGTGCAGCGCCACTGGGCTGGCAGCCTTTTGTATGCCGACCATCGCCCTTACTAAGGTCTCCAACCGCTCCCGCGCGGGGCCGGGGCTTGATGCCATCGGCAGCAGCGAGAGTTCGTTAAAGAAGCACTCCAGGCTCACGGCTCGTTCTCCCGTGGGAGAATCAGTTCTCCAAGAGCCTTGTCAAACTCATCAAAGAAGCCTGCGGGCCACTTGTCAATACGACCGTCAGCCCCGATTTTCGGGGAAATTATAGAGGTTTGGGCCTCCGCTGCCTCCGCGCGACTGCCGAAGTAATGGATTGCGACATCTTGGGGTGACAGTATCTCGTTTCGCACCGCCAAACGAACTGCGTTCAAGACATGATCACTGTGGCTCTCGATAAGTATTTGCACGCCGGAGGCGGCCGCTCTGCATATCAGTTCCGCTATTTTGGCCTGCCCGCGCGGGTGAAGGTGGGCCTCGGGGTTCTCCACCAATAGAAGCCCACCGCCCCTGGAACTTAAAAGCGCCACCACAATCGGCAGGGTGTAGGTGATTCCAAACCCCACATTGGTGGTCCGGTAGGGGCGGCTGACGTCGCCCATGCGAGCGAAGGAGTATTTCAGTGAAACGGTATCGGTAGCCTCCTGATCAACGCAAGAAATTCTGATGCCCGGTGCAACCTCCTGCATCCAGGACTCCACTTGTTCCTTCAGGGTTGTTGCTTCTCCCTGGGTACTGCGTGGATGCCACATTTTGGGAACGCCCTGCAGCTTCTCCGACCCGAACTTCATAAGAAAATCGGAAGCGAACCGCCCATCATTTCCCAGTTGGCGTTTCAGGTGCACCAAGTGCTCGGATGTGTCGTAGGACGTTCGTGGACCAACCCGTTCCGCCTGGAGATAGCAAAAGTCGCTGCCAAAAATGTTGGCGCTTTGAATTGACGCCCAATCCGGACCCGCAGCAAGCTGCATCACATCCTCATTGCGATTGTATGCAAACCTCCAACTCGCAATACCTCCCGGTGATTGGGTGATTTCAATTTCAATAAAATCCTCATCCGCATTTTCATATAGCACGTCAATACCCCGACCTGCCCGTAACAGTTCGCCGTCCAACAACAGACCGCCGCCGCGCAACAATCCCTGGTCGTATGACTGTCTAAGCAGCAGCAACGACTGAATCACTGAGCTTTTTCCCGTGCCATTTGCGCCGGTGAGTAACGTCAGGGGCGCAAGTCGCAGGGAGGCCTCCCTGAAGCATTTAAAATTATGCAGCCTCAAGTTTTCGAGCATTGCAGTACACCCTCTACAAGCGCCTGGACCGCCGAAAATCGCAATCTTACTTTCCCAACGTCTCCCGTACCTTGAGAAATTGCGTTTAGAAAATTCTCCTTCCTAAGTAATTCCGCCATCCTTTCCAGCAGCAACTTCTTCCGAGACTTCAACGCGTCGATTTGTTCATCGCTCAGCCGATCAAGATTCACTGACCAGGTTTCAAAGAGCGCCTTGTTTGTGGGCATAAGCCGATTTCCCTCGCCGGCCTTGCGAAAGGCCTTCTCCCCCAACAAATCACTACAAGCTTTCATAGCTCGTTTGAACCGCAGAGAAAGCTCGCTTCGTTGCTGGTCGTCCATCTTGTTCAATTCCTGCATTTTCTGGTTAAGAAAAGCATCAAAATCTCTGCTCTCATAATCGGTGTAGGGGGTTGTCGCGAAGGCGATAAACCGCAGTACAAACTCGCGGTCCGCCATGCGAGATCCCGGCACTGCCCCGGACGTAGCCACCTTAAACTCCCCAGCTTGCGCGAGATCCTTTAAAAGAGTGGTGCTTTTTCCCTGGTTGAGGGCATGGCGTATCTCTTGCGCGGAAAGTGGAAGGCCGCCCGTATTGATACGTTTGAATATATTGAACTTAACCTCGGGCGGAGTGCCTTTCTCGATCAGATATGCAGTCACCTGAGTTTCAAGGATGCGCCTTTGTAAATGCCGGGGCAAACCGTCGAAATCCTTCGACTCCTGCTCCCCCAGGAACTCCATGCCACTTAGCTTAAGGGTTTTTTCCAAAACAAACCTCTTGAGGGACGTGAGCCGCTGCAATCCGTCTACGACGAGCCACTTGTTCTCGTCAGTGGCGTCCATGTAGAAAGCGGGCAGGGGAATGCGTATCAGTAATGATTCTATCAGCCTGCTCTGCGCCTTTTCGCTCCATAGTCCTCCTTGCCGCTGAAAATCCGGGGCTAAATCAATTTCCTTGTGCTTAATGCGGTTCAAAAGCAGGTCAATGGTGATCGGTTTTGTCTCGACGCGTATTACAGTTGGGTCAAATGGATTGTTAATGGTGTCCGACCCGGTGGTTTCTTCCGGTTCTACGCCTTCTTCATCTGCTGAGATAATCTCGGTCTGCAAAGCCATAGGTAGCTCGCTCCAGTTCAAATTACAAGTATAGCATAGCACAAAATTTATCCGGGGTGGGTATTCGGGCAACTGCGCATATTTTCACTGCCACCATCCCGCATCCCACCGTGAGGTATGTCATTAGCTCAATGCGGCAGCGTTGAGTTGGCGGCGGAAATGGGATCCGATGACACGATGTTTTTTCCCTCGGCACGATTAGCGCAGCGCATGCCGGGGCGGGGCGCGGATTTTTTCCGGGACGGCGTTGCGCATCCAACCATGACGCTGCCGCGTCAGGCTAACGGTTGTTTTCCATGCCACCATCCCGCATCCAACCGTGACGCGCCCTTAGCTCAATGCGGCAGCGTTGAGTTGGCGGCGGAACGGGATTTGATAACGCGATATTTTTCCCATCGGCAGCACGGTTACCACGGTCTGACCCTCTACCGGTTATTCCACCGTTACGCTCTTGGCGAGGTTTCGGGGTTTATCCACATTGCAGCCGCGGGCCATGGCGGCGTGATAGGCCAGTAGTTGCAGCGGCAGTACGGTTAGCAGGGGCTGGAGCGGTTCAATGGTGTCGGGAACGGTAAAGACGTGATCGGCGACTTTGGTGATGTGGTCGTCGCCTTCACTGGCCACGGCGATGATTTTTCCGCCGCGGGCTTTTACTTCCTGAATATTGCCCAGGAGCTTTTCATACTGACTGCCGCGCGTGGCGATAAACACCGCCGGCATTCCGGGGTTAATCAGGGCGATCGGGCCATGTTTCATTTCCGCAGCGGGCAAACCTTCGGCATGGATATAACTGATTTCCTTGAGTTTTAACGCGCCTTCCAGCGCG
>JAKAYZ010000305.1 GCA_021816165.1 Planctomycetota bacterium
CAGATCATCCTTTCCACGCTGGTGGTCACACCGCTGGTGCTGATTTTTGGAGAAATTCTGCCGAAGGATTTATTCCTCACCCATACCGATACGTGGACCTACCGGGTATCGGGTTTTGTGCAGGGGTCGCTGGTGGTGATCACCATTCTGCCTCTGCTGCCACTGCTTAAATTAATGGATATGGCGGCACAGCGTTTGATCGGCGGTGCCGAAGATGAGGGTGGCGAGGTGAGCACGATCATGGCGTTTGCCAATGAATCAAGCGCGGTAGGGTTGATCAGCCAGACGCAATACGACCTGATTCAGCGGAGCGTGCGGCTATCCAGCGTAAAGGTCAGCGACGTAATGGTGCCGTGGGCGCGGGTGATTGGCGTGCCGCGCCACATCAGCCGGGCCGGATTTGCGGCCGTGGTGCGCCGGTACAACATTTCGCGGCTGCCGGTACTGGGCAGCGGGCCGGAGGATGTGCTGGGCTTCGCGGCCGTGGTTGATGTTCTCGCGGACCCGAAACCGCTGGACATTACCCGCCATTTATCGCCGCCGCTGACGCTGCTTGCCGAACAATCGGTGCGATCGGCCATGCGGCTGATGCAGTCATCCAAACAGACCATCGCTTTGGTGGTCACGCGACAAAAGAAGATCATCGGTTTGGTCACAATTAAAGATCTGGTTGAAGAATTAATCGGCGATGTTGAGCACATCTGACACCGCATCAATGGATATTGGCCAGTTCAACACCCAGCTTTTCCAGCGCGGATTTAGCCGCAAGTTGCTCGGCCAGTTTTTTGCTCGCGCCCCACTGCGGCTCATAACGATGTTCGCCAATGGTAACAAACACCTGAAATGATTTATCGTGATCCAATCCAGCTTCGGCCTGTACATGGTATACGGGCGTGGCACCAAATTCGCGCTGGGCATGCTGCTGCAGGATGGATTTATAATTTTGATCGTGCTGATTACGAATAATCTCCTCGAGATGATGGCTGATAAGTGGAAGAAGGAATTTGCGGATGGGGTCAAGGCTGCCGCCGCTATCCACATACATGGCACCGATAACGGCTTCAAGCAGGCCGGCGGCCACACTCATGGGCAGGCCCCCGGCGCGATTCATTCCCGCCCCCACTCGCACCAGGGCGGAAAGCCCGATCTGATCACTGATGCGGGCGCAACTTTTGCGACTCACAGCCGCCGCCTTTATCACGGTCAGGTCACCCTCGCGGCGATCGGGATAGATGGTGTAGACATGGTCGCAGACCACAAGCCCAAGGACGGCATCGCCTAAAAATTCAAGTCGTTCATAATTGTGAAGATGATGAGCGGCGGCCGATGAATGCGTGAGGGCGGCATCGAGCAGCGATGATTCCTTAAATTTATAATGAATGATGGATTCGCATTTTTTAAGGCTTTCCACGTCAACCATGATGACACGTCTCCCCTGGCGAAGCACAACGCTTCACTCGCAATCAATAACGGGTGATAAACCCGGGGGTCGGACGCAGAGCGCCCCGATCGCCGAAATCGGCAAGCGGCGGCAAGCAGGGCGATTGGCGTCATCAACCCAGTTGTCCCGGGCGGTGCCTGAAGCGGACCCGGCGGCATCCCGCCGATATTAATCCTCGACAATGCTTTTTAACACCCCGAGGGACGAAAATCTACTGTGCCGGCAGTCAGGATTTGATCCAATCGATCTCGGCCGGCGAAGTATTCATCGGCCAGTCGAACGGAGTAACGTAAGAAATTCAGCAAAGTCCGTCGGCAGGGGTGCCTCCAGCAGCATGCGATGATATTGCACGGGATGCACAAACTGCAGACGAAAGGCGTGCAAGGCCTGACGGTCAAGCAGCGGCACGTGGGCCTTCGCCCGATCAAGGTCTGATAAGTAAATGATTTTGCCGCCATAATCCACATCCCCCGCTATGGGGTGCCCGATAAACGCCATGTGCACCCGCAGTTGGTGCGTACGGCCGGTCCTGGGGGCAAGTTCAACGAGTGAATAATTTTTGAATCGCTCCACGACCGTGTAGACGGTTTGGGCGGGGCGGCCGATATCTCGTCTTACCGCCATTTTTTCGCGGTTTTGATGGCTTAGTCCAATAGGCGCATCAATCAGGTCTGAATCAAGGGTGGGATGCCCGTGGATGATTGCCATGTAGGTTTTACGCACGGTGCGGCGTTCAAACTGGCCTGCAAGCCGCCAGTGGGCCTCATCGGTTTTGGCTACCAGAATGATGCCGGTGGTATCACGATCAAGCCGGTGAATAATGCCCGGCCGCCACGGATCGCTACCGGTCGAAAGCGTGCCATGAGTCCGTTGGGCATGATGCAGCAGGGCGTTAATCATGGTGCCGGTCCAATTGCCGCGCGCCGGGTGCACCAGCAAACCACGCTGTTTGTTGATGGCGATAAATTGGTCATCTTCGTAAATAATGGCAAGCGGAATAGGCTCGGGCAGAGCCTCATGGGCGGAAACCGACGGCATCTGCACACATACAGTATCGCCAGCCCGCAAAACAGTGCTGGCCCTTGCCACGCGACCATTCACTTTGGCCATGCCGGCTTTAATCAGCTTCTGAAGTGAGGCGCGACTATGGTGCGGCAATCTATCTTTAAGATATAAATCCAACCGCTTGATCAGATCATGCGTGATATGAAATTCGCGCTCGGCCGAATCATCCTGCGATATTTCGGCCTCGCCAACGTCGGCATCAGTTGGTGGCAGCGGCGCTGGCGAGGTCGGCTCAATGTGGTCGTCAATGGCATCCAACTTATGGGCGGGGCGTTTGCGATGCATATCGCCATTGTATCCGATCCAAGTAACCACAGAGCGTTATGGCTGGGAACCGACTCATCAGCGCGCGGGCATTTTTCCCGCGGCCTCCAGTTTTTTAATGTGGCGGCGCACCAGCCACATATCAAGCAGACCGCCAAGGGTGCTGGCGCTGATATACAGGTTCAAGCCCGAAGGCGCGTTGTAAAGGACAATCGGCAGAATGAGGATCATGTACTGCGATATCGCCTGAGCCTGCTTTTGCTGCGGATCGGTTGGGGTCGGTGCGAGGCGCATTTGGAAGCGCATCTGGAAAAAGAAAACGATCCCCAGGAGTATGGGCAATAAATTCAAAGCCATAAAACTCTGCCCATGATACATATACCCGAGTATGGGCACATGGAATGGGGTATGGAATACCGCTATGGAATCTGGGTTCGCAAGATCATTGATCCAGCCGGGGATGAATGATGCCTGCCGCAGGTCAATATCCACCGCGAGGCCGGAATACAGTGCGATCCAGATGGGCATTTGCAGCAGCATGGGCAGACAGCCGAGCACCGTACCGGCCGGGTTGACGCCGTGCTTGGAATACAGGGCCATCATCTCCTGATTAAGCTTAGCCCGGTCTTTTCCGTATTTTTCCTTCAGCAAAGCCATTTCCGGTGCCAGCACCGCCATCTTTCGCTGTGACCGCGCCATGCTCACCTGGCTTAGACGGGTGAGCGGATGGAGAAGGATACGCACCGCGATGACCAGCACCATAATTGCAAGGCCATAGTTATGAACCACATAATAAATCCATGTGAGCAGCTTCATAATACCCAGCGCCAACCACGAAAAGGTTAAAAACGCGCAGGGGCTGCCCTGATTGAACTGGATAATGTTGATGTATTTGTAGAGATTAAAGGCCACAGCGCTGCTGCCGGCCGGGGCCTTGCTGTTACCTGCGAGGATCGATCGCTTTTTGGGCCCGAAGTAGACCGTCAACGGCAGCCCGGTGACGGCGTGTCCGGCAAGTTGCAATGTGCGCGTGGACGCAATGACGGCTGTTACACCGCGCGGGTTGGCGGCGGAGGCATCCGGCCCCACGCGTTGCAGCGTGGCTTTACCCCATGAATTGATCCGGGGCAGTTTGCGGCCGTCGTCAAGTACATCGTTGTGCACTTTTCCCCACGGCAGCGGCCGCATAATGGCGGTGAAAAAGCGGTTATTCGAGGCAATCCAGAGCAGACGGTTTTTACCGTGAAAAGACCCAAGCGGGTGTGCCGGCACATTGGCTGCAAGCATGGCCGTCTGATACACCTCGGGAAACCCGCTGGTGGTGACATACCGCCCCTTGGTGTTGTATCCGGCGCATTGATAAACGCGCTGGTCAACCTGCATGTCATGATTGGGAAGGTTGGTCGGGCCGTATTCAATCAGTTTCACGTCGAGCGGTGCGGCGGTGAGATTTTCAATTTTTTGGCGGATGGTGACATTGTAGCTGCCGGGTTTTAGCTGAAATTCGCGTATGAACTTCAGCATTTTATTTTTCGTGCCGGGGGTATCAAGCGTGAAGGAAAATTCCGCGATGCGGCCTTTCTCCCTCGGCGGGACGGG
>JAKAYZ010000306.1 GCA_021816165.1 Planctomycetota bacterium
CACCAACCATGCAGGGGAAGCCACTTTGATCAACTCAGCATATGGCAATGGAACCCTTCACCAAGCGATTCGATCACGGATGATTCGAGGAGTCAACGGGCTTGATGTCCACCTGCTTGAAGCCGGATATGAAAGTCCTGGTCGGCCACTTGTGTTGCTTCTGCATGGGTTTCCCGACCTCGCTTACGGCTGGCGACACCTTATGCCAATTCTGGCTGAAGCTGGCTTTCATGTCGTGGCTCCTGATCAGCGAGGGTTTGGTCGCACTACCGGTTGGGCAGATGCCTATGACACCCCACTTGGGCCATTCAGCATCTTGAACATGACGCGCGACGCCCTGGCTCTGGTTTGGGCGCTGGGATACCGACGTACGGCGCTGTTGGTTGGGCACGACCTGGGATCGCCCGTGGCAGCGTACTGCGCGTTGGCTCGGCCCGATGTCTTTCCTGCAGCGGTTCTCATGAGCGCACCATTTCCCGGTCCGCCAGCATTTCCATTCAACATTGCGGAAAGTGAGTCATCGGCGCATGGGCAGGGCAACGATACGCAAAAATTAGCGACCTCGCTGGCGGCCCTCAAGCCCCCGAGACGGTACTACCAGCAATACTTAACCACACGGCGGGCGAATGACGACATGTGGCACCCTCCTGGGGGGTTACACGCCTTTCTCCGTGCATTCTTCCACGTAAAAAGTGCGGACTGGCCCGGCAACGAGCCGCATCCACTCAAGGCGTGGACTGCTGCTGAACTTGCACAAATGCCCACCTATTACGTCATGGATATTGGCAGGTCGATGCCTGAGACTGTCGCTCCATTTCAACCGACCAAAGATGAGATCGCGGCATGCAAATGGCTTACCGAACCGGAACTGGCAATCTACGCGGAGGAATACGGTCGTACCGGCTTTCAAGGTGCGTTGCAGGCCTATCGCGTCTTTTCTGATCCAACATTAAACGCTGAGCTGCGCCTATTTTCAGGCAGGACAATCGATGTACCATCACTCTTCATCGGCGGGCAGCGTGATTGGGGCACTTATGCCGCACCGGGTGCGCTCGATCTGATGAAAACCAAGGCCACGACGCGGATGGGAAATATAGAGCTTATTGAAGAGGCCGGTCACTGGATTCAGCAGGAACAACCACTTCGGCTGAGCCGACTCCTGCTCGCCTTCATCAAGGAGGTCACCGCGGCATGAAACCAAACGCCTGCCGCCCCGGCCTATTAAAAAAATACAAGCCTACGAAGAGGGCGATCTTTCAGGATTTTCCGCTGCATGTTTGCCGCGCCGCGACCCGCGAACCTGAAAAAATATTTGTGGATGGCCGTGCCGAGTGTCGCTGCGCGTGTAATTGCGCCTTGGCGTATGACTGATTTTTTGATTAAAAAGTCATTAGAAGTGTGGCAAAAATGATCAGCCAGATCGCGTCAAGAAAGTGCCAGTAAATTGTTATATAACGTATGCCCGGATGATAATTACGCGAATATTTACCGGCATAGGTCTTGATGTTGACAACGCCCAGCGGGATCAGGCCGGCAATCACGTGCAGGGCATGAAGCACGGTAAACATGTAAAACGCCACAAGTAATACGTGCCGCTCCACCATCGCCGTATCGGCCTTGCTAAGCCCCCCATTATGCGACTGCCCCACCAGCGCGATGGCACTGACCGCGTGCTGGGTTTGACGAAGCTGGTGGTCCAGTGCAAACCAATTAAAAAATTGCATCAATAAAAAGGCGAAACCGAGGATAAGCGTTACGGTGAGCCAATGCGCGGTGACCCGGTCCTGATCTTTTTGAATGTGGCCTTTGGCCACGTGAATGGTGAAGGAACTGGCAGCCAAAAGAAGCGTGCTGATCCAAAGCCCGTTGGGCAGTGAAACCACCACTGACTTTAGAAAATCAGCCCGATAGCAGACAAAAGCAATCAAGCTAGACAGAAAGAGAATGGACAGCGAGCCGACCAAAATGCTGATGCCAAGGGTTCCAGCCCCGGCCACATGGAGATTATCGCGGCGACCCGATTGCCTTGCCGGATCGGGCGGCATATCAGAAGCGTGGTCGGCAGTGACCGTGTCCATCTTTGCCCCTATGCGATTCCGATGTCTGCCATCTGCAGACGGATTTTACCGATACTCCGACGCACGCCACCCCCGACGATTATAGCCTTGCGGCCGGGCGGTGAGCGGCCCGCATAGACGCCGGATTCAAGAGCCCCTAGTCCCTTAGGCAGCGGGACTATCTCTCCTGTTCAGGCTGAACCAGTACACCCCAATCCACCCGCATCGGACTTTGCAAACAAGCACTAAGACTTTGCTGCGGGCCCGGGCGCGGGATTATTTCGTCTTCGGTGCGGAGTTGGCAATGTTGCCGCTGCCGTGCGATGCGCTCTGGGCGTGGTAAGCGCTGATCATGGCTTGCGCCTCGCCGGAATTTAACTGATCGCGATAGTTGACGACATCCATGGAGGACCAGGTTATGAACAGGGTAACGAACAGAAACGCCAGAATCATGATGACCATGTTGAAAAAATTGTCGTAGCGCAGGTGCATGAAATAAAGGGCGGATATGGTGGCCATGACCGATGCGATGACAAGCGATACGAGGACATCTGAACCGCCCATGTGGACGGAATTGAGAAGCAGATTAAGGACGGCACCGGCACAGAGCACAATCCAGACAACGATAAGTGTGGAAAACGAGACAATGTGCGCCTTGGCAGGTGCGAGATTTTTAGGTGCGTGGTCATGATCGCTCATGATATTACTCCAAAGAGGAATGATGCCGGTCGTTGATTAATGTGCCAGGTAAAGCAATGGAAACAGGAACATCCAGACCATATCGACAATGCCCCAGTACAACCCGACAAATTCAACCGGGGCAAAGTAACTGGGGCCAAAATCGCCCCGGATGTTTCGGATCAAAAGCCACAACATCAGGATAATGCCGATGATGACGTGAATGGAGTGCAAACCCGTCATGAGAAAATAGGCACCAAAGAATATCTGCACGTTATTGGGCTGGCTGTACGGGCCAATGGGTGCCTTGCGCTTCAACTTAGCCACTATGCCGGCCGGCCCCACGGGTGCCGGTGTCAGGCTGGAATGAGCCACATTAAAGCCCTGCTTTTTGAGGATTTTTAGATTGTGCCACGGAGCCACCTCAACGGGCGCGGGGCGGGCAAGCGGTTTAAGTAAACCGGCGGGGGGAAGCAGCTTTTGATGATCAGGCCCCACGCTGGGGTGATAGTTGGTGCCCCAGAGAAGCCGCGCCCGATACTTGGCAAAATACTCATAGCCGTGGATGCCAAGGAAGCCAAAGCCTCCGAGCATGGTCAGAATAAGGCAGATTGAAAGCCCCTTGCGATTTCCGGTGTGGGCAAACCGAACACCCAAGGCCATGGTAAAACCGCTGGTAAGCAGGATGAGCGTATTGATAAGCCCTGAAATAGGATCCAGATATTCACCGGCAAACTGAAAAATTTGCGGATGCAGGGCGCGATATACGCCGTAGGCGCAGAACAACCCGCTGAAGAGCAGCACTTCTGTGGACAGGAAAAGCCACATGCCCAGCTTCCCGGCGTCGAATTGCTGCTGCATGGTATCGAAGTGGTGGGCGAGGTGTTTTTTGACGACCTCGGGATTGGCTGCAACTTGCAACGCTTCACTCATTGAGGACTCCAAAACTGGATGAAAAATTTCACAATCTGCCGCTTAAAAAAAGGCCGATCCTTCGCATGAACCGGCCATGTATCGCGGCAGCCGCAACTGCGCCTCACATTTGCGCGCCTCTCCGCGGTGCAGAGTTTACCCAATGCCCGCCATTGAGGCCACCATTCTGCAGCCAACATCCACCATCAAACCCGATGGCCATTTACGGGTGGCTGCCGGGGGCGCGGGCCACTGGTTATGTGTGCGCCGGAGTCATTTCCGGTGGCGTCGCCGGTTCCGTCTTCGGTGGCACATCGGTTCGCACATAACCCCCGATGGATTCGTCGTATTTGACGTTGGAATAGTCGTAGCAATCTTCAATGACCAGAGGCGTGTCATCAAAGTTGTAGTGGGATGGCGGCGATGCCGTGGTCCATTCCAATGTGGCACCGCCCCATGGATTATCCGGGGCCTTTTTGCCGCGGAAGATGGAATGAAGCAAATAGCCAGCCATCATCAAAAATGCCACCAACTGAATGTAGGCACCGACGGTGGATGCAATCATATAGGGCTGATACTGCGGCAGGTAGCTGGCATAGCGCCGGGGCATGCCTTCAGCACCCACGATTAACTGGGGGAAGAACGTAACGTTGACGCCGATGAACAGCAGCACGCAGGTGATGCGCCCCATGGTTTCGTTATACATTTTACCG
>JAKAYZ010000307.1 GCA_021816165.1 Planctomycetota bacterium
GACTCCTTAAAATGGTGTAAAACCATCGCCGGCTCGTATCATCCCGGTCGCCGGGGTCAGCCGGCCTCCATTTCCCCCCTGATTAAGTTTATATTCGCAGGGCGGCCAAAAGCAAATATTTTCGATGATTTTTATGCGATTCGGCCTGCGGGAAATAAGAGCGGTTTTTCTTCGGGGCAGCCTGCCGCGTGTGGCGGGGGGGCATTCAGACCAGTTGGCGGGCTTTTATGCTTAAATAACGATTAATAACCGCAATGGACAACTGGCCCGCATCACTTTCCAGCAGTCCGGCGCCGGCTAGTTTGATCGTCTGTTTGTGGCTGTCCCGCTGGCTGACAAGCTGCCGGGCCGCAAGGACCTGAAAAACTTCCGAACGACTGTTTGGCGCGCCTTCGGCGGTTAAGTTCAGCAGGGGGTCCCGCAATGAAATGACCGTTACTAGGTGCCGCGTGCGGATGGTGCCAACCACGTCCGAAAGATTTGTGGCCAGTTGCGGATCATTCACATCCGTGAATATAAATATCATGGCCCGTCGGTTTTGACGCAGGCGAATGGCTTCAGCGAGTACGCTGTAGGATGGATACAGGTTTCGCGGCTCAATTTCCACCAGAGCCTTGATGATCCGTGAAACCGCCTTGGATGATCCCGCCGGCTTGATGAACGTTTCCAGTTGATCGCGAAACACCATCAGGCCCACGCGGTCCGCCTGCCTGGCCACGACGTGCGCCAGGAGAATGGCGGCGTCGATGGCCACATCCAGGCCCGTCCCGCCGGCCACGGGCATCGCCATCATCCTCGCCGCATCAATGCACAGCAGCACATCCTGACTGCGCTCCATTTGATACACGTTGGTAATGAGTTTGCGGTGATGTGCCGATGCTTTCCAGTTGATATCGCGAAAGTCATCGTCGGGAAGGTAATCACGCAACTGCTCAAATTCCCGCCCCGCCCCAACCATCCGGCGCCGGTGCATGCCGATCTGGCTTAGCGCGCGGTTGCGCCGCAGCGCTTCATAGCGGCGGATGGGCGCAATGCTGGGGAAAATGGTAATGGGTGGAGGGGCGGCGGCCGCCTTGCGGCAGGAGGCGATCATTGTGGAGCCGGTGATGGTCAATACCGGCGGTGCGATACGCAGAATTCCCCGTTCATTGGGGGTAAGGGCCATGTCCGCGGATACCGCCTGCAGGGGGGGCAGGCGCCAACTGAAGCGGGCCGGTCTTATTTCCGGCAGTCCGGCCGGTCCGCCGGCGCCCTGTCCGCCCGAACCGGGCTGTTCAAGCACCACGTGCACCGCTCGCGGGCCGCGGTTTTCAATCCGCCAGATGATCCGCAATTCGCGGCCCACTTCACCGCGCGGCGGAAACAGCGGCGTTATGCGAATGTCATGGCGGCGCAGGGAAACGCCTTCCAGCAGAACGGCGGCAATCATGAGGGCGTCAATCGCCGCGGCCGCCGCTAGCAGCCACAGGCCGGCGCCGGCCGATACGGCCACGGCGCTCAGCAGGAGCGCCGCGGCCGCCGCTCCGGCGATCCAGAGGGTGATACGCCCGGGAATAATCATCGGGGAACCTCAAGCTTTTCCAGAATGCGCGCAATAACCTCGGATTTTATTGCGCCGGCTACCTCGGCATCGGCGGAAAGCGTGATCCGATGGTGCAGCACCGGTTCCACCATCCGCACCACATCGTCCGGGGAGACGAAATCCCTTCCGTGCAGCATGGCCCAGGCCTTGGCGCACACGAGCAGTGCGATGGACGCCCGCGGACCTCCGCCCAACAAAATGGATTCATCGCGGCGCGTGGCCCGCACAATATCCAAAATGTATTTTAGAATCGGCGGGTCAACCCGAATGCCGGGCAGCGCCGCCTGCGCACGCTGCAACGCCGGAATATCCAGCAGCGGTTTGATTTCCGCCTGTTCCAATTTGTCCAAAGGCGCGCCGGTGTGGGTGCGATCCAGAATAAACCGCTCCGCCTCAGCATCTGGATAATCGAGCTTGATTTTAAGAAGAAAGCGGTCCTGCAGGGCTTCCGGCAGGGGGTAGGTTCCCTCAAATTCCACCGGGTTTTGTGTGGCGAAAATCGTGAATACCGGTGACAAAAGATGCCGCTGCCCGTCAATGGTCACATGCTTTTCCGCCATCGCCTCCAGCAGCGCGGACTGGGTTTTGGCCGGAGCGCGGTTGATTTCGTCGGCCAGCAGCAGGTCGGTGAATATGGGGCCCTGGTGCAGATGAAAATCTTTTTCACCCGGCGTCAGGATGGTGGTGCCGGTGATGTCCGACGGCATCAGATCCGGTGTAAAGGCGATGCGCTTGCTCCGGCAGTTGAGCGTGGCGGCCAGGGTGCGCACCGCCAGTGTCTTGCCGGTTCCCGGAACACCTTCCAGCAGGGCGTGCCCGCCGGCCACCAGCACCGTGAGCATGGAATCCAGCGCCCCATCCTGCCCGCGGATAATTTCGGCCGCCCGTTTTCGCACCGCGCCGAGCGCTTCAATGGCCCAAATTAACTCAGGATCTTGTATATCGGACACGTTTTAGCTCCTTTGACAATGCGGTTGACTCCGCAAGAATCCGGGCAAATGGCCGCCACGCTGACGACGCTGTGCGGCCGGACCGGCCTTTTGCCGGCCCTTCGGCCGTGGCTTGTGAATCCGCAAGTGCCAGCAGATGATTCGTTCTATCCGCGAGGTTCGGTGGAAGCTGGACAATGCGGCGCGGTAAATCCTCGCGACTGCAGTTCAGGGCGCCGCAAATGCGGTTGACCATTTCCGTGCTTATGCGGCCGCGGCATTCGGTTGCATTAATCGTGCGCTGGTACAGGTGGCCCAGTGACATGATCTGATCGGAAACCGTATCCGTGCGGACCGCGGCGGGCCGGGCGCGGTCGGCCGGATACCCCGCACGGCTCCATACGTAATACAGAAAAATCACCAGCAGCTGGAACAGGACCGGCATAAAGCCCTTTGCACCCAAAACTTCAATCACGGATGCACTGTGCCCCAGGCCGAGTTCCCACTGGTCCATGATCACCGGATTTTGTCCTATCTGGCGCAATATAAAATCCAGATTACCCGCCTGGCTGATGCCGGAATTGTAGACCGGCCATTGAGATCCCACAAAAATAATCCATCCCCGGCCGAACCGCCGTGCAATCGCCACCGGCTTGTGTTGATACGTCGCCAGTACCGTCCATACCTGTTTTCCCGATTTTATTTTCGGCAGGCTGAAACTCGGAGGGGCCAGCATTTTAAGGGTGCCGGCGGCTGCAACGCGGGATTGCCGCGTATCGCCCGCATCGGTTCCATATGCGGCGGACCCCCGATTCCATGGACAGTCAACCAGCCAGGGCCGAAGCAGTTTGGGATTTTTTGCGTGTAAAATGAAAACCAACCACGGATAATCGGATTCATTAAGCCGACCGGCCGCCCGCCCTGCATGTTTCAAAGCGGTTGATTTGTGTTTTCCATTGCGGCGGGATATTGCGCGGCGCAGCTTCGCCAATTCACGGCGGATCATATACGGCGAGCGGTTTCCGTGCAGGATCTTAAAATGGCGCATGATGCCGGTTTGATATTGGGAGAATTCCAGCAGCGTGTTTCCCCGGCGTATCCAGTGGAGCAGAGAGGGGTTATAGCCGGGCGCGACGCTGTAATTCTCCTCGACGGCACGCCCGCCGGCCGGCGGCACAACCACCAGCAGCACGCCCTTGGCCGACGCGGGCAAATCCGGCCGGTCAAGAAGCGTCACCGGATGATGCAACCGCCGCAACGTGGCGTACAGTGCCGCACAGCCATATGGATCAAATCGATCGGCCGAACCCGCCGGCAATTCCGCGCCGCCCCGGGCGGTGCTGTAGGCGATCGTAACCAGCAGCCAGCCGGCGGCCGCCAGAAAGCACACGGCAAGAATAACAGGAGTGAATCTACGCATTTTGTTTCTCCGCCGGCAGCAAAGCGGCGATGGCGCAGCGAAGCTCCTGTGTTTTGGCCTCGGGGTAAATTTTCCAGCCGTACCAGATGTGGTCGAATGTATCCGTGAGGCGGCCAAAAAGGTTTCGATCCGTTTCGCTGCCGGAATACCCGCGAACCAGGGTGAAATTGGTGGCGCTTTTTCTGAACCGGATTTTTCCGCGCTCATGCAGGCCGGCCAGCAGCGCCAGGTACAAGGCCCGGTACATCAGCCGAAGATCACCGCTTTTCTCAAAGCCCTCCGCTTTCGCCAGCCATTGGTTGCTTTCTGCGGCCAGCGCGTCGCCCTCCTGCAGCGCATTGTTTATATTTTCAACCGGGGGAACGGCCGCACCCGCCGCGCTGTTGTCTTTCCCGCGGACCAGCATGTGGATGAGCAGCCCC
>JAKAYZ010000308.1 GCA_021816165.1 Planctomycetota bacterium
TGCCAGCCACCATTGCCTGGATCTGCTGCGCCGCCGCCGCGCTGGCCAGCGTATTTTTGAGCCGGTTGACGACAGCGCGGAATTCCCTTCCTCCGACGGTTCGGCCCTCGAGAAAGTGCTGGAAAAACCATTATCGCACTGGGCCTGGCTGTACTGGCGACTGCGCTGCAAGCCGGGCTTGGTCACGGTGCGGCAATGAGCGGCATGGAGGGCACCATACTCCTGGCCGCGTTGACCTTACATTTGTTGGCGGCCGGACTTTGGCTGGGTGGCTTACTTCCTCTGTTGATTGCAACAAAAACGGCAACCCTGGAAGTATCGTATTCGCTCGCCAAACGCTTTTCGGTTCTGGGCACGATCTGCGTTGCGACGTTGGCTTTTACAGCCGCCGTTCAAGGCTGGTTTCTGGCTGGTGGCATTTCTGGGCTTATTGGGACCGCCTATGGGCGTGTTGCTATAGCTAAACTCATTTTGTTCTTGGTTCTCACGGCCCTTGCTGCCCTTAACCGTAATTCATTCACCCCAGCGCTGCTTAGTGATCAAGGCTTTCGAGCCAAATCGCATCTTCGTAAAACCATCGGCGCCGAGGTGTTGGTCGGGCTTACCATTGTCATCCTCGCCGGAATTTTGCTCGAACTCCCTCCGGGGATGGACATGGCCATGGCGGGGAATATGTGATGCTTGGATTACAATCGACAAAGTTCGCTAGTTCTGAATTTCTGGTCGTTCGAAGAACGTGCAATGACACGTGAAGCAAAAATCCGTTCTAACTTCAACCGCCGGGCTTTGCTGATGGGTGCCGCTCAATTCGGCATTTTCGGAGCGATCGCTGCGCGGCTATATAAATTACAGGTGCTGGAACACGGAAAATACACCATGCTCGCGCGGGCAAACAGCATTAGCGAACGGTTGACCGCGCCGGAACGCGGGTTAATCACGGACCGGTTCGGCGTTATTCTCGCGGGCAACCAGCAACGTTGGCGGGCCCTGTTCATGCAGGCTTTGACACCGGACCCTGATACAGTTCTTAATAATTTTAACAAGCTTGTGCCGCTTTCGGACGACGAGCGGGCCCGTATCGCTGCTGACCTTAGCGACCGGCCAAAGTATATCCCGGTTCTGCTGAAGGATTACCTTAAATGGCCGGAAATGGCCGCGATCGAGGTTAATACTCCCGATCTGCCCGGTGTAATTGTGGAAGTGGGTGCCAGCAGGGTTTACCCCTTGGGCCCGGCTTTGGCTCACGCGGTTGGGTATGTTGCCCGGCCCAACCAGGCCGAAGCGAAGCGTGATACCATTTTGGCTTTGCCCGGTATGAGGGTTGGCCGCACTGGCGTGGAATCTGATCAGGATGACGTTTTACGGGGTTCGCCTGGATTTGTGCAAACCGAGACGAATGTCCACGGTGAAGTGGTTCGGCAGGTAGCCCATGATAGCGGCTCCATTGGGCAAACAGTCGCCCTGGCCATTGATGCGGGGCTGCAAAATCTGGCGGTACAGCGGCTAAATGACCTGGCTGGTAGCGCTGTGGTGTTGGATGCGCTCACCGGCGAAATTTTAGCGTTGGCCAATTCGCCTTCCTTCGATCCGTCTCTATTCGATAAAGGTGTGCCCAACACCGTTTGGCAGGGCTGGATGAACGATCCTGGGCATCCGCTGTTGAACAAGGCCACCGCCGGGTTGTTCGCGCCGGGTTCGACCTTCAAGCCAACAGTTACACTTTCGGCAATGAAGCATGGCTCACTCACCGCCGATACCGTGCTTTATTGCCCTGGCTACCTTGATCTGGGCGACCACAGGTTCTGGTGCGATAATCATGTGGCCCATGGGCACATAACGGTGACGACGGCGTTGCAGGTGAGCTGCGATGTGTTTTTTTACCAGGTGGCACTTGGCGTTGGCGTGGATCGGATGGCGGATATGGCCAACCAACTCGGCATCGGTATCGATTTGGGAGTGGATTTACCCTCGGCCGCCCCTGGCCTGGTTCCCACGTTGGATTGGGCGCGCGCCCATGGCATCCATTGGGCGGAAGGCAATACCGTCGTGCAGGGTATTGGGCAGGGCTATACCCAGGTCACGCCGCTGGCCCTCGCCACCATGATCGCCCGAGTTGCCAGCGGGCTGGCCGTCGGTCCGCATATCACGCGGCGGATCGACGGTGTGTTGCAGACAGGTGCCGACGCGGCAGACTGGCCGGTCCTGGATATCGACGATCTCCACCTGGCCGTGCTGCGGCAGGGCCTCTTTGAGGTGGTCAACACACCGGCCGGCACTGCCTATAATGCCCGGCTGATGACCCCCAATGTGCAGATGGCCGGCAAAACCGGAACCGCCCAAGTGCATGACAACACCGCAACTGAGAAGATGAAAAACTTCAATGACGCCACGATGGCACTGGCTGACCGACCAAACGGGCTGTTCGTCGGCTTCGCACCGTACGAATCTCCACGTTACGCCGTCGCAGTCATCGTTGAGCACGGGTTATGGGGTGCGCAATCCGCCGCCCCCATTGCGCGGGATCTTCTCACCTACGCGATCACCAAGGACCCGGCGGGACGAGATGCGCCGTTAGGACAAAAATTCTCTGAAGCTATAACATCATTATAGGTAAAATAATTGTTTAACTTTGAAGAGTTCAGTTTAGTTTGTCTATTCAAAAGTCATTTAGTCAATCTATATGTTTAAGACTAAGCAATTTCTAAAACAACCGCCATAAACTTTGCCAACTACTTTGAGTTTTCCCGTTTTTTAAAAACAGAAGGACCTACTAATGACTCTTGCACTTAATGACATTGCCCCAGACTTCGAAGCCCAAACGACAGAAGGCCAGATCAAGTTCCATGACTGGATCGGAGATCATTGGGCAGTGCTCTTTTCTCATCCGAAGGACTTCACGCCGGTATGCACTACCGAGCTCGGTTATATGGCAAAGATAAAGCCAGAATTCGATAAACGCAGCGTAAAAATAATTGGTCTTTCCGTTGATCCGCTGGACCGGCATTCTAGCTGGGCGAGCGACATCAAGGAGACGCAGGGCTACGGGCTAAATTTTCCGATGATCGCTGATATCGATTACAATGTATCAAAGCTCTACGGAATGCTGCCTGCACCAGTGTCCGGTGATCCGGCCCGGCGTAGCGCGGCCGATAATCAGACCGTACGCAACGTGTTTGTCGTTGGCCCTGACAAAAAGGTTAAACTAATTCTGATCTATCCAATGACTACCGGTCGAAACTTCGATGAGGTGCTGCGCGTCATTGACTCCCTGCAGCTCACGGCCAAGCATAAGGTCGCTACGCCCGTAAACTGGCAGAATGGTGAGGACGTTATCATCGCCGGTTCTGTTTCGGACGAAGATGCCCGCAAGACTTACCTGCAAGGATGGAAGGCACCGAAACCCTATATTCGGATTGTACCGCAGCCAGCATAATAGCCTAACCCTGATCATCTGCGGTAGCCGCGTATTAACGTTTGCGCTCGTGGGAGACGTCTATGATATTCCGTCAACTTTTCGATCAAGTATCTGGGACTTACTCTTATTTACTCGCCAGCCGCCAGGGGGGGGGCGAGGCGTTAATTATTGATCCAGTACTGGAAAAGGTCGATCGCTATTTGCTGCTCGTGAAGGAACTCGATCTGAAGCTTGTCAAAGCGGTTGATACTCACATGCACGCCGATCATATCACCGGCCTCGGAGCTCTGCGCGATATGACGCGGTGTATCACCGTAATGGGTGAACAGACAAAAGCCGACGTGCTTTCAATGCGGCTTAGGGATGGTGACACGCTCATGATTGAAGGTCTTGCTCTAAGTGCAATTCACACACCCGGTCATACCGATGATTCCTACAGTTTCATTATGCCGGACCGTGTTTTCACGGGGGATACGTTGCTCATCCGCGGAACCGGCCGGACGGATTTTCAAAATGGTGATGCAAGGCAGCAATATCTGTCAATCTTTAACTTTCTTCTGAAGCTGCCCGATTCGACAATGGTTTTTCCGGCTCATGATTATAAGGGCGACACTGTTTCTACGATTGGTGAGGAAAAAGCCTTCAACCCTCGCCTACAGGTCAAATCAGCCGAGGAATATATCCTACTTATGGATAGTCTGAATCTTCCCGATCCAAAAATGATGGATGTCGCGGTGTCAGCCACCATGACCATCGCCTTCCATCAAGATGAGATCATGCGACGCGGTTGGTCGCTTTCGGCGGACGATGCGACTTATCTCTTGGAGAGGTCGGACGTTGCACTGGTCGATCTACGGGAGCAGAGCGAGCGCGAGCGCCACGGAATTATACCTGGATCGGTACATGTA
>JAKAYZ010000309.1 GCA_021816165.1 Planctomycetota bacterium
TAAAAAAAGAGGGATTTCCCGGCGGCTGCGCTCCAACGCTGCGAAGCGTTTCCCTGCCGGCGGAGTTTTGTGGCTGATCCATTCATCCACGTGATCCACCAGCAGACCGGCGGAAGAAAGCGTGTTGACATAGGCCTGGAGTGGCCGGTGAAAGGTCAGCGTGGTGACGTCGGGGCGTTGGCCGGGGTGCATGACAATTGGTATTTTTTCCGAAGTCAAATACGTATCTATGCGCCGGTACTGCGAAGAGTTCTGGTCATCCCATTGCCAGGAGCTTTTGCGCGGCACGCGGAAGCATGGGTGTACCATCACCACCAGCAAATGGCCACCGGATTTAAGCAGCCTCCGGCAGCCCTGCCACACCGGAGAGAGCGGCGTCATATTCTGAATGGCCAGAATGCAAACCGCGGAATCAAAACTCTCCGGCGAAAGATCCGGCATTTCCCCGAGCCTGCGGGCGTCGCCGCAGAGGTACGACTCCCGATCCGGATAGCGACACCTCTGCCGCCCCAGACCAATAAGATTTTCAGACGCATCAACTCCCACAACGGTCGCGCCCGCATCCGCCATCGCCCGGCACACCAGACCCTGCCCACAGGCAATATCCAATATTCTCTGCCCGAGCGCACAATTAAGGAGCCGTAAGACGCCCGGAATAATAACCTTACGGTGGTGCGTTTGGGCATCGGCCTGCAGTTGGTGGTCATACCAGGCAGCGACATGATCCCAGTCAGATGGTTGAGGCAATGGATTCGATGGTTTCATGATTTATCTTTTCGCTCCACCCACAATTACTGCCAAGCTGCAGACGCCTCGACGGGCGAACTGATTACATCCGCTCCGGCATTTTCGTCGGAGGGTTTGTAGCGATTGGCAAAAATGGCCTCCAAGACCGCCAGAATCAACACGATCGCCAGAACTCCCGGCATGAGTGAAGTCCCCTGGCTTATCTTGGCCAACTCCTGAAGCAACTCCGTCAACGACGAGGCAATAAACACCGGCTGTTTTTTCGGCGCTTCCTTGGCCAAAATGGAGGCCGACACCGGCAACAAGTTGGCTTCATCTCCCGGTGGGTTGACCACAAATTCGCCGGCATATTGATGATTAAAACTTTGCCAATGATATATCCCGGTATGCTGGGTGTTAGTAAATATCCATTGCGGCTGACCAGCCGAGTTTTTTGAGCAGGGCACATTCACGGGGCCGGCATTGTGCGGTATATCAACTTCCACGGAAATGCCGGCGGCAAGGGCGGGCATGGGAATGGCAACGACCTGTCCCGGACCAAAGCTGGTGGTGCGGGCTAAATCCGAAGCATTTCCCAGGGCCACGCGTACCACCATCGGCAAAAATAGCGACGTATTGGCCAGATTGGTCCAGCCGCCACCCGGCGCAGTCGCAAAGGTGTAAATTTGCCCATGGCCCAACTGATGTTGTGTCAAAAAGATTGCGTTATTCTCCAGCTTGGAAAGCACGTGTCCCAGCAGAACCTCATTGGTGCCAAACCCCCAACGCCCCACCACCACAATACGGCGAAATGGATTCTGATTTTCAAACAGACCCGCAAAAATATGGCTGCGAATGTCGATCCAGCCCACACTCGAACCGGTCTGACGTACCACTGGCCCGGCAATTGGAGCCGGCAGCAGATGCCGTGTTTTCCAAATCACCCGATTATATTCAACGCTGTCCACCGCAGAGCCGAGGAACCAGCAGATTCTTCCACCGGATCGCACGTATTGCGAGAGTTTGTCCGCCAGGGAGATGCTCGGACGTGGAACGTCACAGATAAAAATAGCCCCATAGCGGGCCAGAGATATAGAAGAGGCTGCATTCGCCGCCACATAGGTTGGCACGATGCTCCATAAGGGTTGGTCTGGATGATCTGCGGTCACCGATCTGGAGAAGGGTGCCAGCGCAGCATCGACGTAAAAGGCTGTGGAATCCGCCTGCAGCGTCGGTGCCGAGCCGATCACCAGCGCGTTGACCCGTTTGGCCACGTTCAACGAAACACTGCGCCGGTCCGCCCATGACAAGACGTGGCTGGGCCGCTGCAGAGCCAGCGCGAACACGTGATAACCAGCTTTGGTCAGCAGGTGGGAAATTGTGATGGTTCCGCGGGAGTCTTGACTTCCGGCCGGTCCAAGTTCCACTTTCGTTTGGCTGTGGGTCGCCGGAACACCATCCACCAACAGACGAAGTCCTGGTACCACCGCGGTTTCACCGTTATTGATGACCGTGCCACCGATAGATATCCGGCTGCCCACCACCGGCTGACCGGAGATAATTTTTATGCCCGAAATCGCCACATCATCAGGACGGCTAAACTCCTGCGGCATCAGCACCAAGGCAATGGATGGATTATGTTTCAGTGGCGCAAAAGCCTGCGCATCCGAAGAGGCCGGCCCGGCAAAATCAGACAAAATGAACAGCATTTTGTCAGGTTTTTTGCTTTGATCCAATAAGGTCACCGCCCGCGCAACAAGCTCCCGCATCGGCAAGGCCCGCCCGCTGCTTGTTACATGCAGCAATCCCGTCAGCACACCCAACCGATTGGCAGATAACGAATCGGGAATGGGTTGGGATCCGGGGTTGGTCAGCAGCACCGCCATCTGCACCGGCCGAATGACACGGTTGAGCAGGGCGTGGGTTTGGCGCAGGGCATGAGCCAGACGGGTTTGATTACCGTCACGGGCCAGCATGGATTGCGAATTATCCAGGATAATCACGCACGCGGTAGACGTACCGTTGTAGCTGCCCCCCATGGCTGGAAAAAATTGGTTGGTACTGAGCCCAAACAGCCCGCCTGCCGCAGCCAAAAGCGCCAGAATCATCACCACTGCCGGAAGACCCAATCGCCTCAGGCGGCCTGGTGGCCTGACGGCCTGGTTGAGAACCGGTGGTACCGTCGGCGTAATGCCATCGGCGATAGCATGCGAGGTTGAACCTTTGGGTCTTTCCAAGGCCGAAGCCAACAGAACTGCCATGATCGCCATCACGGCCAGCCCCAGCAGCAGCAGCGACAACATCCCATACGCCAGCAGCGGGCTGCCGCCATGCACCAGCGGCCCGGCAATAGCCATGGCAATTAAAGCAAACACCGCCATCCGCATCAGCAACAATAGAAAATGCTGCACGTGCCGGCGCCGCGAGGTTTTCTGAGCCGTCACACGCAGAAAGCGCAGTGTGGGAAATTGCACCACGGGGGCCCGCACCCGGTTGAGCAAGTGCAGCAATACCGGAATACCCGCCGCCAGTAAGCCAATCAGCATGACAGGATCGGAAAAATTGAGCGCTGCCAGTGTCATCAGCAACAGTTTTCTCCAACGTCAGACCTGCCAAACGCAGAGGGCACCAATACAGCCCTATTTGCGTCGGCTGGTCCGGCTTAAGATCTCGCGAATTTGAACATCCCAGGAAACATCCGTAAACGCGGTTACATAGTCAATTCTGAATTGGCCGCAGCGTCGTTTCATCATATCCAGAAAGGCCTGCACTTCCCGCCGGTAATCGTCGCGTATCAGCTTGGGATCAATTTGCAACCGTGAACCATCTTCCATATCCTGAAAGGTGATGGGACGGTTGTAATTAAGTTCCATTTCGCCACGATCCAGTATCTGAATCAGCACCAACTGATGCCGGGCATGACGCAGATGCTGCAGGGCGGTCAAGAGCTTGTCCGGATCATCAAAAAAATCGCTGATGACAATCACCAGCCCACGCCGCGGAATTTTATTGGCCAGCAGATGCAGCACGCCGGAAATGTCCGTCGTTTTTCCGGGCGTAAGCTTTTCCATACTTACAAACATCTGATGCAGATGAGAAGGTCCGGTGCCTTGGGGTATTTCCACCCGAAAGTTATTGTCAAACGCCAGCAGCCCCACCATATCCTGCTGATTGGAGAGCATAAATGCCAGCGAGGCCGCCAAGGTGGCACCATACTCAAATTTTGTCACATTCACCAGCGTGTTTCCGCGGGGATCCTTAAACGACGCCGTGCCATAACGCATGGAGTTGGAAACATCCAGACAGATCGTGGCCCGCAGATTGGTTTCCTGCTCATACTGCTTGATGTAGTAGCGATCGGTTTTGGCCAGCACCGTCCAGTCCAGATGCCTGATTTCATCGCCCGGAACATATTCCCGATGTTCAGCAAACTCAATGGAAAACCCCTTGTGCGGGCTTTTGTGCAAACCCGCATACACGCCCTCCACCACTCCACGTACGGTCAGTTCCAGCCGGCGCAGTTGGGCCGCCTGCGCCGGACGGAAATATTTATACTCCTGCAGGGCCATGGATTTCCTTTTAAGTGAAGCTACGGC
>JAKAYZ010000310.1 GCA_021816165.1 Planctomycetota bacterium
CTCATTCTAATGGATACATCAATTTTATAAAATGGAACATTGGTCATGCCATTTCGGTGTTGGTGGTGATTTTGGCAGGAAGAATAATTAGATGCGGAACAGATTTGCGGCAGCAGAATAATCACGCTGCTGCCTGGTTATTAGGCTGATGTCCAAACTTTGCACAATTTTTCAGCCGCCATGCGCTGCGGCCATGGTGTTACCGAATAGGACATCAGCGCAGGGTTCGCCATGCGACCAACGGAAGTTTGTGGGTCATTTTCTTTCTGGCGGCGAGAATCGCTGGTGTTACTTTGAAGATAATCTGTTTGACATAAACAACCTCGGCGACCGGCTCGCCGATCTTGCCTTCCAGGTGTTTGAAAAGCAGCAGGTTGTAGTGGTGATGGGGCGTTTGCACAAAAAGCGGTGCCACCACCGTCCCGGTAATTTTTTCGCCGTGCAGAAGAGTGAAGGTGTAGGCGAAACGAAACCAGGGCTGGGTTTTACCAGAATACAGTTTGATATCACTACCATTTTGTAAATAACGCCACTGGCGAATCTCACGGTGAGCTAATATTTTCACATCCATCCGACGAATGCGCATCAGGGCGATATCGCGATAACGCTTGATGGATGAAATCCATATCCGAAACGGCGTGTCCACAGTCGTCGAAATTTTTCCCGTCAGCACACGACCATTGCTCAAAATCACCTGCCCAGGGCGATGGTTGAATTCCTCACGCACATGCATGACCTTCAGCGGATTAAACCCAGGTTGCGTATCCGGAATCAATCTGGATTGTGGCGCTTGTGTGGTAGGGGCCTTGTTGAGCAACTGACTTAAACTTTGCCCAAGCAGCCTTGGCCCTGGCGTACCAAGCGCCACCAGCGCAGTTAAGGTTGCCAGCGCAGAACCTTTTTTGGATGGCCTTAGGAAAAGCCGCCGCAGTCCGCCTGTTCCATCGGTGCGGCTGCGGTTAAGATAACGTTTGAACATCATGGAAATTATTATGCCCGAACCACGTGGTCTTTTGCAACAGTTTGATCAGATGCTCCATCAGCGGCGTATACTGCCCCGCAAGGCCCGCGTTCTGGTGGGCTGTTCCGGCGGTGCCGACAGCGTGGCCCTGTTGCGACTGCTGCATGGAGTCAACCAAGGGGCCTTCTGGCAATGGAAATTGATCGTAGCTCATGTGAACCACAACCTGCGCGGACCTGAAAGTAACGCGGACCAAGATTTTACGCGGCAATTGGCGAAGCAATTGCGACTCCCTTTTCGGGTTAAAAGTGTGCGATTGAAATCCACTTCCGTCTCCAAAATCAGTGAAAATTCAGCTCGCAAGGCCCGGTTGGCGGCCTTGGAACGCATGGCCGCAGCCAACCGCTGTTCCTGCATCGCCGTGGCGCATCACGCGGATGATCAGGCCGAAACCGTTTTGATGCGGCTCATCCGCGGCACCGGCGTGCGGGGCATGGCTGGCATGGCCACCGCTCGCTGGCTGGGCGGCGCGCGTCTGGTGCGGCCACTGCTGAGCTTTCCCCGCCAAACTCTGCGCGAGTATCTTTGCGCCATCGGCCAGCCGTGGCAAACCGACAGCAGCAATGCGGATCTCCACTTTTTACGCAATCGAGTCCGTCAGGAACTTATCCCATTGTTGGCTGGCTACCAACCCAATATCCGCCGTACCCTCGTGCGTCTGGCGGAAAACGCCCGTATCGCTGATCGGGCCATTACCAAAGAAGCCAATCATTTAATCACTCTCATAACTCCCAAGAGGCCGTCAGGTGCATTCCGCCTGGCCATTCAACCGCTGATTGGCGCTTCGACTGCCGCAGTGGTTCTGACGCTGCGCCATTTTATTGTTGCCGCCGGTGGCCGGTCCGATCAAATCCACCACAACCAACTTATGGCGGCTGTGCGGGCCGTGCGCCGCCGTGCGGCTGGCACGTCTCTGCAGTTTTCGCGCGGGGTTGTGCTGACCATACACAGTGATCAGATCACCGTTCGACGGCCTGGAGCCCACGGCCGCTTGGCCTCCCGTCAACCCGCAATTGCAGCTGGAACGGAGCATCAGCGATCCGCCTGATTTAAAATCGGCGTCCCGCAGCGACCAATATTTTCTTTATACGAATAATATAATCGCCTATTTTTTCGCTTGCGTTGCCAGCCCTATTCAGGGATAATGTTGGACAATCATGGATGATTCGGCCTAATTGAGTTCTCACTGGCAACATGGAAGTCGCCGCTTCGACTAACCACTGCTGGAGTGAACCTGAATGAAGCACCGTCGTCATCGATACCGCAAGCCCTTATCCAAGGGCGAATTGGCCGCCCTGCTGGGGCTTTTCATGCTGGTACTCGGTGCCATGTCGATGTTTTTGCGCCCCCACGCGGTTCCCCGCCTGTTGGCCCAAGCGGTCTTGGATCCGTCGGCTCAACCGTCCGGTAATACCGCGCAGGCGGCCGTGCCGACGCAGCAAACCGCTCCCCGAATTTTCAGCGTCATCATGCCTACCCATGTCCGCCCCGCCACCCAGCACGGGTTGGGTAACGCCGCAGCTCTATCTCGTTTGATCGTCGGCCACGCGGCGGCACGTCAACATCGAGCCACCTTTTGGTTCCATGGCCGTAGGTATGTGTACTGGAAGACTCTGCTCATGCGCGTTACCAGCTACGCCCCAGATCGTCGTTGCTGCTGGCCTTTCGCGGGAACCACCACCGCATCCGGGGCCAGCGTGCATACCAATGCTGGCCGGCTGGTGGCCGCCGATACGCAGATTATTCCGTTTCATTGCTTGGTCAGCGTGCCCGGTTACGACCACAGCCGGCCCGTTCCGGTACTCGATCGCGGCGGAGCCATCCGAGGGTATCGTCTGGATGTGCTTCAACCCACTTTTCAGCGTGCCAGCGACTGGGGCAACCGCCTGCTTCGCGTACGCGTGTTCCGACCAGTTGCCGAAAACTAATCCAGCGGCCATAGTAACATTTGTGACGACCTCTTTAATCATCAATGCCGATGATTTCGGCTTTTCTCCGGGCATTACGGATGGCATCGTTGCGGCTCATCGCCAGGGCATATTAACCAGCACCACGCTGATGACGAACATGCCCGACGCCCTACGGGCAATCGCCTTGGCCGCGGAAAATCCAAGCCTGGGAGTGGGAATTCATCTGGGCCTGACTCAGGGTCGTCCGATAACCGCCAACCTGCGCAGTTTAGTGGATGGGAAGGGCAACTTTTGCCGGGGCTTACCGACCCTGCTGGCCAAGATCAGCATATCCGGCCGTGCTCGCCGCGAAGTGCGAAAGGAATGGGCCGCCCAGATCGAATTTGCCCTGGCTCATAAACTTGTTCCCACCCATCTTGATTCGCACAAACATGTTCACCATTGGCCGCCGTTGGCTAAAATTACCCTAGAGCTTTCCCGCATTTACAACATTGGTTTTATCCGCTGCGCCCGCGAAGTGCCAATACCCGGCTACCGGACCACCCTGGCCTACACGGTACTGGCACGCCTGGCTGCCGGTTTACAACCACAAATTCTGGCCGCCGGACTTCATACCACCGATTGGTTTTTTGGATTAAGCGCCACCGGCAATATGTCCACCCAAACGTGGCTCACCCTGTTGCAGCATCTGCCCGCCGGTACCGGCGAAGTGATGGTCCACCCCGGTAATCCGGTTGGATTAAGCCAACACCAGACCCGATTGGTTTGGCAGCGCACGCTGGAACAGCACGCACTGGTGGATACCGCTGTAAAAGAACGCTGTGCCGCCCTTGCGGTGAAGCTGCTTCATTACGGCAACTGCCAGGGTGCGGCCAGTTCTGCCGCACAACCGCCCGTTAAAGATGTTGAATAAGCACGAACACGGCGATAAGAAATGCGATCAGAGCCATGGCAAAAGCCCCGTTGAGCATCCAGGTGCCGCGAACCCGTGATTTTTCCACCCATTCATGCATCTGCATGGCCGAAACGGCACAAGTGTCACGCACCTGGCTCAGGCATTCCACCGCGTGATGATTGGCCGCTTGCAGCCGGTCTATCATAATCGAAAAGCGGTTGAAGGATTCCACCAGTTGCCGGTCAATTTCGTTGCCGGTTTCAATTTGTTCCCGAATGGTCCGCAACATTTCACTATGGTCTTTGGTGGCCCCTGCAAGTCCGGCTGATATTTCTCTGATCCGTCGCTGCCGCTCCGAATGCATGGCCAACTGATCATTGATCACCTGCAGCATTTCCGCCTGCATTTTGCTGGTCTGGGGCAGCGTTTCCACCGCATGCGGCAGCGTACCCAGCCGCGAAAGCATCTCTTCCTGCCGCTGCCTC
>JAKAYZ010000311.1 GCA_021816165.1 Planctomycetota bacterium
CATGTGGAAACCGTAACGCGTTCGGGCACCAAGCGGCTTGTCTATCAAAAAATGCGTCTGCTGACCAAAATCGTGCTCTGCCGATGGGTAGGCAAGCCGCCAGAGTCAACGTTTGGGGGCATTTCTTTGCACATTTCCGACGGATAAAATCGGGGAAATGGGCAGTATATTTGCCATTTTTTACCTTTTCCTACCCTTTTTGCTCTATATATTCGCAAGTACGTATAAAAATGAACGACTGCGGTTTAATCCATCCGATAAAACATGTATTATCTGGTTCTGTGGTTGGCTTGGAGGCAGAGGAAGTAGATGGTCGGTTGGTGGTTGCTGCTATGGGGTGCCCACCAACTGCTGCTGATAGCTTATGTGGAAGAAGAAAAATACTCGCCGACAGGCGGTCGCAGACGACGCGGGAGAATCTCGAACCTGGCTGGAGCCGGGGCGGTTGCGGTTTTCCCTTGGCGTAATTGCCTTTGTGCTGCTGCTGGTGGCGATCACCCGTCTGCCGATGGCCGCACCATCATGGCTCTACGGGCGGGCACCCGTGACGCTGGTATCGCCCGTAACCTTTGGCGTCGCCAATCCGGCGGCCTACGCCACCAAACGTCGCGAGGCCATGAGTGCGGCAAGCCCGGTATTAATGCCGGTTCATCGCGGCCGGATATTAACTCTCATCAAAACGCAGTTGATGAATTTGCCCTACGACGTATCGGGCGTAAAGACTCCTGCTGCGCTGCCAGCGCCCATACGCAAACGCTTCAGTAAGATAACCCCGGGTGCCATAGCATGGCTGCATGAAATTGTGAAGCAGAACCAGTTTCCTGCCTACCTCACACGCGTTCGCCTGCTTGATCGCCTGCTGCGGTCACATCCTGTGGTGGATGCCAAAACGTGGAAATCAATCGCCCGCACCGCAGCCGACCATGTCATGGTGCCCAAAGGTCTCAAACCGCCCGATGGCTACCAACGGATGCCCATGAGCCGTCTACGTGCCTTGGGGGCTCACGGCCAAGGCTATCGCTCGCTGGTGGAGCGGTCTTTTCCGCAGCCGATGTGGTCAACATTAATCGGATATTTAAGTTCGCTCGGTTCACCACCGTACACAATCGACGCCAAAGCGACGCAAGCATCGCGCCTCGCCCATGCTGCCGCAGTAAAAAAAATCATCACCACCATTCATCGTGGCCAGATATTGGCCGCCGCCGGTACGCCTGTCACTGCCACCCAAAGAGCGGCGATACTTGCCGCGTACCAAGCCTATCGGCAAAAACTGCAAATGGCCCATCCATGGGCACCCATTGAAGGCGTACTCGGTGTGGTAGCCGTGGCGGCCATCCTCGGCATGCTCTGGGGTATGTTCATCGTCAGCCGCCAACAGGAATCACGGCGAAGTGTGGCGTGGTTTCCCAGCCTGATGATTGTCGGTTGTCTGCTCATCGTGCGCATATTGATGGCGGTTGGTTTGGGGGGGTGGATTTATCTTCTCGGGCTGGGCCCGATTTTGCTTGGAGCCACCATACTGGTCACCGTCTATGGGAAGCGGTTTGCCATGGGGGCCACCACGTTCTGCATCCTGATTGTTACCACCATGGGCGACCTGCAGTTGGATTTTTTCCTTACGGCGCTGACGGCGGCAATGGTTCTTATTTTTTCATTGGAGCAAATCCGCACCCGGACGCAGGTTATCCGCGTTGGCCTGCTTGATGCGGCGGCGGCCGGCACCATGCTGATGGCGTATGGGGTGGCGCGTAATGGCAGCGATCGGCTTTTGCCGCTGCAATGGTTCTGGCTGCACGCAGAACCCAGTTGGCTCTCACCCCTGCATACCATTGCCATGGCGGGTGGTGCGGCGCTGCTTAGCATCTTTTTGCTTTTGCTGCTGCTGCCCATGATCGAACGTCTCTTCGGCATCACCACTGCCATGACTTTGCTGGAACTCTCCGACACCAATCGCCCCTTGCTGCGGCGTCTGGCGATTGAAGCGCCCGGCACCTTCAGCCATTCGCTTATCCTTGGCACATTGGCGGAATCCGCCGCACGCAGTATCGGTGCCGATCCCCTCCTGTGCCGTGTGGGCGCGTACTATCACGACATCGGTAAAATGCTCAAGCCGGGCTACTTTATCGAAAATACCGGGGGTGGCGGCGCTAACCGACATGAAAAACTCTCGCCCGCCATGAGCCTGCTGATTGTGGTGGGGCATGTGAAAGACGGCCTGGAGTTGGCCCGCGAATACCACCTGCCGAAAACCATCCGCGAATTTATCGCCGAACACCATGGCACCACTGTGGTCGAATATTTTTATCAGGCGGCGCGGCAGCGGCAGGCCCGCGATGCCCTTGTTGGTGCCGACAGTGCCCCCATTGACGATTCGCAATACCGGTATCCGGGGCCAAAGCCCCAAAGTCGTGAAACCGCCATCCTTATGATTTGTGATGGATGCGAGTCTATGGTGCGCTCATTGGCAGACCCTACGCCGGCGCGGATCGAGGGGGCTGTGCATGAGTTAATTCGGCGGCGCCTGCTCGATGAGCAGTTCAGTCAATCGGGGCTGACGCTTTCCGATTTGAGCATCATTGAACAATCGCTGCTGCGTTCGTTGGCCGGTGTGCACCATCCGCGCATTGCCTATGCCGCCGATAAGCCGACGTTAAAAAGGGCATAAATGCGGTTGACGATTACCATTGATACAGCACCATCGCTCCGCCGGACCGGCCGCCCCCGCAGGACGGCCAGCGCTGGTAAGCAACTTAGCCGAGGCGATGCGGCCTGGCTTAAAACGCGGCTGGAGGAACTGTGCAGAAAGTTAGGATTTTCGCAAGGCACATGGGCATTGCAGATTATTTCCGACACCGAAATGAAATCGCTCCATTGCCGCTTTCTCGGTATCCCTGCCACCACCGACGTCATGACGTTTGACATGCGCCCCTCACCCCCGACAGCTGACCGTGATTGCTTGCAGCTTGATACCGCCATTTGTATCGACGAAGCACAGCGGCAATGTGCGCGGAGGAATATTCCGCTCCGGTCAGAATTGCTCCTTTACGCCGTGCACAGCCTGCTGCATGTAAGCGGGTACGACGACCGTACACCCGCGGCCGCACGCCGCATGCATCGACGTGAGGATGAACTCCTTGAGGCACTGGGTGTTGGCCTGGTCTATCAGTCAGTCGGGGGCGCGAAATGATGACCCCGCTGCTGATTATCCTCTTACTGGCCACCATTCCGGGCACCATGACGGCGTCGGCGTTGGCGTATGCCATCCGCAGTATGTCCAAAGTGACGCTGGAGGAGGAATTTGCAAAGCGTGGCCGCGCTCTGCAGGCACCCCAGGTCATCGATCGGCAGGTTGATCTAGCTCTCACTGCATCAATTGTCCGCATTATTTGCAATGTCTCCATGACCGGGGTAATGGTGTCGGGGGCGTTGGCCCGGGCCACTTCGGGGCATCAACTTTTGGGTGTGGCAATTGCCGCACTGCTGGCCTTTTTAATCCAGATGATATTCTCGGTGGCGCTGGCGACCGCCTGGGCCAACTATGCCGGCGAGGCACTGATTGCCGCCACATGGCCCGCCCTGCGAACCGCCGACAGGGTTTTTTATCCGCTGGTCCGGTTTCTGCGGCTGTTTGATGCCTTCCTCCGGCGGCTTTTCGGTGTCACGGCAGAATCACACGCTCAACACGAAACCCACGAGCAGCAGGAAGAAATTCTCGCCGTAGTTTCCGAAGGAGCCGTGGGCGGTGCCGTCGATGACGAGCAGCGCAAGATGATTGAGGGGATCATCAGCTTCCGCGATTTGCAGGTCAGCCAGATCATGACACCCCGCACCGATATGGTTACCATCAACGTGCACGATACCATCGATACAATACGTGAAAAAATTATTAAGGACGGACTCTCCCGCGTTCCGGTCTATGATGGCTCCACGGATAATATTGTCGGTATCCTCTACGCCAAGGACCTGCTGCCGTGGCTCGGCCATGCCCGGCCGGCCGATGAGCCCAACGTGGCCAGATTGATGCGTCCGCCACTGTTTGTGCCCCATTCCAAACCCCTGCGCGATCTGCTGCGCCAGTTCCGGTCCCAGCGTGTGCACATGGCCATCGTACTGGATGAATTTGGCGGCACCGCCGGCCTGGTCACCAGCGAAGATATCCTGGAAGAAATCGTCGGCGAAATAGCCGATGAATATGAAAAAACCGCCCCATTACCCTTTCACCGCATTCACGAACATACCGTTGAAGTTGATGGCCGAGCTAATGTGACGGATATCAATCGCGAATTGGATATGCAGTTGCCGGAAGATCAG
>JAKAYZ010000312.1 GCA_021816165.1 Planctomycetota bacterium
GTTTTACAGGCCGCCGAGAACTTTGAGCGGGATTGGCGGTTCTTGGTCAAGGACCATGGCTACCCGGACGGCTGGTTCTTGTTGAGCCATACCGATAACTGGCTGCGCTTGAACTGCGGTAAAGGCGTCGCCATGGAGATGGTTGATGGTGAAGTCATAACCCATTGGACCTTGATTGACGCACCGGCAGAGGCCGCACCACCGGCCGCACCAGCGGCAGCGACGCCGGTAGCAGCAGCACCGAAGAATGTGAAAATTGATCCGGTTTTTTTTGAACGGCACAAACCATGACCACGAAAAAACCCAGTAATGAAGCCGTGTACAAGGCGTTACAATTCGCGTCAAAGATTCTGTATTGGGATGGGGCGGTAATGATGATTGCCCTCTGGGAAGCTTGTTATGGCCACGCCCCGGAAGCGATGAGAAGAGCCATCACCGCAGGTGTGAAATTCGATTGTTTACATGTCGATGTTTATGGTGTGGTACGTTTCAACAATCCCCACAAACCGCGGAAACTGACGATGCCACCGCACCGGCTGGCTACAATGCTGAAGCGTTTAGATGATGACAATTGCGGCATCATTAAGCCACGTAGACACCGGGAGGCGAGCCAATCACGGCCATCGCCCGCTTCACCGCCATTGCCCGCACCATTCAAGCCCAGCAAGCCGGGCGATTGTTCGACCATGGAATGACGCATTGCCGATCTTGGTATAGCCGTTGGCTAATCCCCGGAAAAGCTTCCACCGCAACAGCCTGGCTGGCCAATACCCGTGAATCATGCTGTTTTATTTGTGTCTAGACGGCTTCATGACCACGCGCCAATATACTTGACAATACATGGCGGTGCTGTTAGAATCGTTAGTGTCTTATGAAAGGAAACATTTATGGCAAGCCTTGGTTCGGAAAATAACGGGCATCGGAGAATCTTGTTTGTGGATAGCACTGTGCGGCGCACGGTTCGGCTGGGCAAACTCGACAAGCGGGCTGCGGAACAGATTCAGCACCACGTTGAGAATTTGCTGGCCAGCAAGTTAGCCCATTCACCCATACCCATGGATACCGCGGCCTGGCTTGGCGGCATCAGTGATAAGCTTCATGGTCGATTGGCGGCTACGGGATTGATTGCCGGCCGGGCAACAGCGAAGGGCCAAACCGTAGGCCAACTGCTGGCACGCTTCACGGCCAATATCTCCGCCAAGCCTAGTACGGCCACGTTTTACGGCCAAGTTGCCCGCAACCTTACGGATTACTTTGGCGAAGGAAAGCCGCTGGACGGGGTTAGCCCCGGCGATGCGGATAGCTTCAAGTGCTGGCTGGACAAAGAGCAGCATTTATCCACGGCTACCGTGGCCCGGCGATGCGTGGCCGCACGCACCATTTTCCGCAAGGGTATTCGATGGCAGATGCTGGCGGCGAACCCCTTTGACGGCCTGCATTGCGGCGGAAGCTTTAACGAAAGCCGAAAGCAGTTTGTGTCCCTGGCCGATGCCCAAAAAGTCATGGATGTGGCCCCGCATATGGATTGGAAAGTGTTAATTGCCCTATCGCGTATCGGTGGCTTGCGGATACCCAGCGAAGTGTTGCCCTTGACGTGGGCCGATGTGAACTGGGATAAGGGTACGCTGCTGGTGCGTAGCCCCAAAACCGAGCACCATGAAGGCGGCGCTTCACGACTGGTGCCGCTATTTCCCGAACTGCGGGCCGTGTTGATGGAAGCCTTTGAAGCGGCTGCACCGGGCACGCAATATATCATCACCCGCTACCGGGACAGCAACGCCAATCTGCGGCAACATTTTGAGCGGCTGATTCTGCGGGCCGGATTGAAGCCATGGCCCAAGCCCTGGCACAACATGCGGGCATCGCGGCAAAGTGAATTGATAGACTGGTACAATTTTTCCGCGGCCTGCCTCTGGCTGGGCAATTCGCCCACAGTGGCCGCCCGGTATTATGCCATGAGCACCGACCGAGACGGAAGCTTTCAACGCGCCATCAGCGGTGAACCAGACGCAGTAAAAAGCGCAGTAGTCCGCGCAGGAATAGCCGTGCACGAGCGTGAACACGAAAAAGACACCAAGCCAAAAAGGCCTGTAAATCAGGATCATGCTATAATATGCACTGTTAAACATATTAAGACTATGGGCGATACAGGATTCGAACCTGTGACCTCATGCGTGTCATGCATGCGCTCTAACCAACTGAGCTAATCGCCCGGGTACCACAACACCGTTGATGTTATCAAAATCCGGCCCAACTGCCAAATTGCCGCCGCCGGACCAGACCGCAAGGATAAATTTGTTTTTGCGTGGTCCTTTACCTTCCGCCGAGCCGCACAATAAAACATTCCATGTTCCGGCGCGGATCGCCCACGCTGGTTTTGGCGGCCATATCCGCAGCCAGCAATGCCGCACTCGCCCGGCTGGCCCCGGCAAGCCCCCACTTCCGGGCCATGGCTACCGTGGCGGCGGCACGGGCTGGCGGATAGAGTTTTAAATCCCGCGCAATTTGGCTTTCCGGCAACCGCCGGTCCAGCAATTCCCGCGCTTTTAACACCTGATGGAGCCAGTAAAATACCGCCCCCACCAGCGTATAACCAATGCGATGGTCCATCTGCCAGAGTTCATCGTGGCGCTGCAAGGCCGTGCGGATATCACCTTCTGCCAGGGCGTTGATGAAGTCCCACACTTTGTGTTCATGCTGAAAACCCACCAGGGCGTCCACCGCAGATAAGGGAATTTCCGCAGCGTCGCCCGTATACAGGGCCAACTTCTGGAGTTCGCCATCCAGCGCCGCCAGATCCGGGCCGATCAATTCTGCCAGGCGCATCACCGCATCCGGACGAATTACCTTGCCATACGTATTTTTGGCCCGTTGGGTGATCCAGGAGGGCACGGCATGTTCAGATGGCGGCTCGCAACTGTGAATGGCTCCCTGGCTGTCCAGAAATTTATGCAGTCGCGTGGTTTTCAGCCAGGTGGAACACACCAACACCAGATTGCAGTTGTCGCTGGGTGCTTCGGCATAGCGCAGGATAAGCTCCCGCGGTGAAGTGGCCCCGGCGCGGGTACTGGATTCATCCGGAATGTTCAGGTCCGATTCATCAACATCGTCGCCGTCGGTGCTGCTGACCCCGGCCGGACCGGCTGCGGCCCCGCCGCGCGGCCGAAACAACGCATCCGCCGGGTCCACCACCACCAGTTTTTTGGCGGCAAACATGCCCCCCGTGCGACATTCATCCAGAATGGTCTGAGCGGAAGCGGTTTCATCCAGACGGATATAACCAAAGTCCGAATCGTTGGCCGTGCGAAACGTACTGCGTATTTGATCCAAAATATCGCGACGCAAAAACATCTCAGTGCCCGCCAGCACCGTCACGGGTTTGAGGCGAAAGGAGGAATGGCTGGCCAAGGTTTTTGCCACAACGCACCCTATCAATTGACCGGTTTACAGCGGCACAAGAAAAACGCGTCCCAGGTTGGGCCGGCCCGGGGGCCGTCTGGTCAAGGCTGTTTCGCCTGCCGGGCCGCACGCACCGCATCTGCAAACTGCCGGGCGGTTGCGGCAATGGCGGTGAAATCATGGGCGGCCAGGGCCGCTTTGCTGATCAGAGAGGAACCCGCCCCCACGGCCACCGCACCGGCCTGAATGAAGGTTCCCGCCGTCTTCACATCCACACCACCCGTGGGCGTTAATTTCAGATACGGCATGACCGCCAATAAATCACGAAAATATCCCGGCCCCAGGTTGCCCGCCGGAAACACCTTGACCAAGTCCGCACCACTGGTCCAAGCCCGAAGAATTTCTGTCGGCGTGTACGCGCCGGGAATGCTGACCGCTCCCAGCCGCCGGGTAATATCCACCACCGCAGCATCAAAAATGGGGGAGACCACAAACCTGGCCCCGGCATGGATGACATCAGCACACGTGGCCGCATCCAGAATGGTTCCCGCCCCCAGAAGAATTTTGTCGCCCATGGCATCGGCAAGTTTGGAAATCACCTCCACTGCATGGGGCGTGGTCATGGTGATTTCTATGCTGGTAACGCCACCTTCCGCCAAGGCCTGGGCCAATGGCATAACGACTTGGCTGTCCGGAGCCCGAACCACCGCCACCACGCCGCAATCCGCCAGTTGTGCAATCGTGTTATTTTTAGACATCAACCATCCGCCTGAATCATTGACTGAACCATCTTCATAAAGCGGGCGATGGGATTCGAACCCACGACGTCCAGCTTGGGAAGGCGTTAACATATCGCGAAAACACCCGGAAAA
>JAKAYZ010000313.1 GCA_021816165.1 Planctomycetota bacterium
GAGTATTACGAAAGCTTATGCCGACGATCAATCAGTTAATTCGTAAACCACGGCGTTCACTCAAACGCATCAACAAGGTTAAAGACTTGGAGGCGTGTCCTTCCAAGCGGGGGGTGTGTCTGGTGGTAAAGACCATGACACCGAAAAAGCCCAACTCCGCGCTGCGTAAGGTCGCTCGTGTGCGGCTCTCGAATGGCAAGGAAGTAACGGCCTATATCCCGGGTATCGACCATAACCTGCAGGAGCACTCCATCGTGCTGGTTCGCGGCGGCCGTGTTCGCGATTTGCCTGGTGTTCGCTACCACATCGTCCGCGGTGTGCTTGATGCGAGCGGTGTTGAGGCACGTCGTCGCAGTCGGTCGAAATATGGGGCCAAAAAGCCGAAATAAGGCCGAACGATCAGATGACCGACCTGCCGGACGTTTGATCCGCAGTTGACAACAATGTATCAGCCCAGTTGCCCGGCTTAAGTGGCAATCGCCAATAAGTATCCCGCATCCGTGGTGATGCGATACGGAGAAAAAGGGGACCCGCATGGGTGCTAAATCTTTTACAGTCAGTCGAACCGCTCTTAAACCAGATCCTGTCCATGGGTCGTTGGTGGTTGCCAAGTTTATCAACTGCCTGATGTACGACGGCAAAAAGTCCACTGCCCAGCGTGTGTTTTATGACGCGATGGACATCATCGGAAAGAAAGTTACCGATATGAAGCCCATCGAGGTTTTCGAGGCGGCCATTAACAACGTCAAACCGAATATTGAAACCCGCTCGCGCCGCGTCGGTGGTCAAAATTATCAGGTACCCATGGCGGTCAATCGCAAGCGTCAGCAGAGCTTGGCGTTTCGCTGGATATTAGAGGCCGCACGCGGTAAAACCGGCAAGCCGATGTGTGAACGCCTCGCGGAAGAGTTTATCGCTGCCAGTCGTCGCGAGGGTGCAGCCATCGCCAACCGTGAAAATGTGCACAAGATGGCCGAAGCCAACCGCGCGTTCTCCCACTTTGCGTGGTAAAAATAATCCATTGAAAACCAAAATGGAAACCGCGATTTTTCGATCGCGGTTTCTTTTTTTCAGTCAAAAAAAAGACGGTCTGCCTTGCGGGAATATCCGGCAAGGCAGACCGCTGGGAGAGACTTCGGTTCAACCCGTAGTCATTCAGGCCGAGCGCCGCCTTCGCAGCAGCACCGCGCCAGCCAGCATGATTGACATGCCCAGCAGAGCCGCCGGTTCTGGCGTTGCAGCGGTGGGTGTAAGCGATACGTCAAATACCGACTGCGGTACGTTGGAGCTTGTAATAAGCGTACCACCAAATCCGCTGCCGGGCTGGAATTCCGCCAGCATGCCGCCGGTGTAGTCCGATGCGTTCGTGTCGGTCGCCAAACCCGCGTAACCACTGGCACCCGCGATGGCAAAACCGTAGGTGGAATTACCTGAAAGCTGCAGTGCCTTATTGAGGCTGATAGTGATGTAGTCGCCAGTGCCGATACCTTGGCCGGTCGCGATGGTTCCACTGGCCACTTCCAGCAATTGATAGGTTCCGCTGGTGGGGTTCACACTGGCAATTTCCAATGTGATGCTGTTCCCATCATTAAAAGTACCGTTCCCCCCGTCAGCGAGATTAACGGTGACGGAATTGAGCTTATAGCCACCAGCGTTGCTACCGGTTGTAAAGGTTTGTCCCGGTGCAGCACCATTATTGGTGTAATAATTGATGGCACCCGACCCGGTGTTGGACGATGGGGTTCCGGGTGAGGCGGGGCCAACCGTGCCCGTCGGAGAGAGGTTGGATTGATCGCTGGACCCCGGAGAAGGCGCGAACGGTCCTTCATTGACGACCGATATCGCATTGCTGGCGTAGACCGGCTGGGTGTAGGAGTTGCCGGTGGGCAGTGTCGTTGGGTTTGCCGTCAGGGTGACATTGGTAAATACATCCTGCAGGCCGGGTGATCCAAGCGTGATACCCAGATTCCCCGATACATTCGATCCGGTCGTTACCACCTCAGATACCGCTGCAGCGGAACTACCCGCCGCACCTGGTGCGCCGTAGTAAACCCCGCCGGGCAGGATGGGGTTGCTGGCGTAGGACGAACTGCTACCCGCCGAGAGATCTATCAACGGCGGCATGGCACCGTTATTGGTGTTGTGCACATCGGCGGTGAGCAAATAAGTGGTATTTGGCTGCACGGCCGTACTTAAGACCTGCCCAAACAGACCGCCGTTGGTGTAAACCGGCGCGTAGTTGCCGGCACCCATGGCCCCACCGTTACCGGTCCAGTCGGGCACATAAGCGTTATTGAAGCCTGAAACGGTATAGGTGCCCGAACCGCCGGGGTTCGTATATGTCATGGTATCGGGCACGTTGCCATTGCTGTACTTGTAAATGGTTGTCAGACCAAAACCGGATGTGTCGGTGGCGGTAGTGCCTGCGGCCGTGGTGCCGGTCTGCGGCCCGGATGCACCGGGTAGACCATAATCGCCATTCGGTACGACGCCGCCCGTGCCGTAGGTTCCCGCCGACGTGCTCGTGGCGTAGGCGGGGCCGTAAATCAACGAAAAATTGGCGTCGGGGATATTGATGGAAGTGTTGGCCGGCACTCCGGAAGCATACGCCTGAACACCTCCGGCCAGAGAAGCCGCAACCACCATACTCAGGCTTACCATTAAACGTGTGCGATCCATAATCGTTTTCTCCTTGTCATATGGATGACTCATAACCGAAAGGTCGGCAGCCTCGAAACATTCGACGCTTAAAACCACCTCTCTCAAGACACTTAACACGTCAAACTATTGATTCATCAATAGATTGATTGATTGACAGACGCCGGCAGATTGGGATTGATGATGTTGTAAACCTTCAAACCCTGACTGCCCTGCACACCGGCCTTCGCCGGGTTTTGTCCCGGCTGGTTGTTGTTAATCGGGATGCTTGCGGCATGGCCATCAAAAAACACCGCATTGGCGTCGCCCGATCCCGGCCCGCCTGAATTGTGGCGGTAGCGCAATCCGGAATTCACATAGTTTTCTGTTGCCTGCGGGTAATCCTCATTGGCCTGTCCGCCAAGCTGAAATCCGTTCGGAGGTACCAGGTAGGTCGGGTAGTTGCGATAAAAGTAAGCCGGGCTGTCCGGACCTTTATTCTGGCCCCAGTCGAAGGTACCCCACGCGCCCCACGGCCCATTCTGGCTGGCATCGCCGATGGCCAGTGCCTCGGCCGGGCTCGCCACGTTGGATGTGCGGAATACGTAGGGATCCTTGTAATTTTCCTCCGTCAGCGGGAGAAAATAGTTTGGATTCGCCGCATAGCAGGTGGCAAATTGCGACGCCGCCGTGGGGTGCACCGTTGCCGCACCGCACGTGTAGAGCTGCTGGTACGCATCGACCATCGCCATATTGGGCTGCGGATATTTATTGAATCCATTGTAATATTCCAGGTTGTAATTGGCCGTAGGCTGAATGCCTTCCTTGTAGGCAAACAGCAACGCGTCCCAACTGTCGTAGCCGAAATACCCCGTCCGTGTATCGGAACCGAACGGGATGGCGGCCTGATAGGTGTTGGCGTATTCGAGCGTAAGCTGCCCCAACTGGCTCAAATTGGCCAGGCATCCAACGGTGACGGCATCCTGCTTCGCCTTGGCAAGAGCCGGCAGCAAAAGCGAAATCAGCAGTGCAATAATGGATATAACCACCAGCAATTCAACAAGTGTAAACCCCTTACGCCGCACTTGTCGCACCGCGCCATGGCCATCTGTTGGCATGCGGCCTGTGCCATCGGCGCTTTTTAGATCAACTGTGCTGAACATCATGGATTGATACCTCCAGTAAAAATGGCCAATGGCCGAAAAATAAAAATTCACTGATATAGTTGCCTGCAATGCATCACGGCTGTCAGGTGAACTTATCACCCGTGCCAATAAGCGCTGCGGACTGCTACCCTTTAAACACGCACCACGAGAATATCTAAAGCACCACTTCTGCCTGGGCCGATATCCGGGTGCACTTCAAACCGACTTGCTCTTCGACCTTACAATCACTTCCGAGTTGGTCGCCACTCCCCAGATAGAGTGCCCCGTTTCATGCAGGAGTCTTAATGACTCGTGTAACAAACTTGACACAACCAGAGTCTAGCATATGCGGCCTTTTTCGCTAGAGCCTTTTTGAATCACCGATGAGGCGTTTTTTTGTCACTCATTTTGCTGAAAATAGTCCCCATGTTATCGATTAAAATGAGATGCATTCCACGATGCGGCTTTATCTTTATCACACCCAACCG
>JAKAYZ010000314.1 GCA_021816165.1 Planctomycetota bacterium
GCCGTCGCGTAGCATCGAATAACCATCCTGCCAGCGTGCTTTAAGTTCATCCTGGAATTTACGGCGGCTTTTTTTGTTTTTCATCATTGGGCAGGGAATCTTCGGTACCGCCATAATCTTATGCCCGGCGAATCTGCTCCAATAATCGCGGATCCTTAATTTCTTGATCGCGTGCCAGCAGCAGTACTTTGCTTATGACTTCCGCGGTTTTGGGATCATCATCGGCGAAGGGCAGAAAAATCCGACCGCGACCCTGGCTGTGCACCGCCACAATTTCCAAGGCGCCGCCAGGGGTCATTTGTACGTTGCTGCTGCCTAAATGAATGTTATACGTGCCAAGTTTACCGGAGATAATTGCAAATCGTCCCTCCACCGTCACATTATTCAAGCGCAGCAGCAACATGGTCTCATTGATTAACCTGCCACGCATTTCTACGGTTGAAGCCGAGGCTTCGGGGTCAACGCCTCCTCGATGGGCGACCGCCACCAGCAGGTCCAGATCGCGCATGGTTTCGCTGAACAGGCATATCGGAATATCTGTTAGCGGCAAAATGTCGGCAGCCGACCGGCGGGCGAATATCACGCTCTCAATGGTCAGGCCATCGACCTCGGCCGGCGTCATAAATGTTTCTTGAAAACTCAGCCACGCCACAAGGCCGACATCATAATATACTTTGAAAATTCCAATTTCCGGTTTGATAATCCATCCGCGGGCACCGAGTAACGCCAGAGCCTGCCGGGCGTTGAGTTGATGTCCGGCGTAACGCCGCGATTGGTTAATCGCTTCCCGCTCGGTCTGCGTGAGCGGGTAAAACTCCCGGAAAATCTGCTTGAACGGCTGTGTCTGTTGCCGCTCAAAACAATCATGCTGCCAGGTAGACCACTGCTTAGATAAAAACAGGTCCGCCGGATGAGCGATGCGGATGGGTCGAGTTTTGCTTAGTGGCTCAATGGCCCCTTTCGCTGTTCGCAGACACATGCCGCCGTCGGTCAGGTATCCGAGCACCTCGCCATTGATTAACAGCAGGCTTTCCAGCAAGGGCTTTACCTGCGGATTGGCCAGCAGATCCAGCAACTCCTGCCGGGAAAAGTCGTCGCCCCGGCACATCGCGGACTCCAGCCCTAAGATCATACGGCGGCGGGACTTTTCCAGGTCACTTTTGCGTTGCAGCAGCGCGGCGACAGCGGGACTTTTTTTCATTTTCGTCGGAATGGATTTCAATACACTGCCGGATTTTGTTATCGATAGACTCGGGAAACCTCCGCTATCAAGTGCCAGCGTCACGCTGTAATTGTTTTCCGTAATGGCCAAAGCGCCGGATCGCAAATCCGCACTGGCGCGGCCTTCCATGGCCCAGCTTAAGCGCATCGGGTCGCGATATCCGGCGGAACGCGCCAGATTTAGCAGGCCGATTTCCGCGGCGCGGCGTTCGCTGGCCTGCCTTTGGCGGCCAATTTTTGTTCCGCTGCGTATAAATTCCTGGATCACCTGATATCGTCGTTCCACAACGCCCGCACCCTGTGGACTTTCGGGCACAGGAATTAATCCCAGGGACCGCACCGCGTCTTGATTCCGTTTGGACGCAATTTTCGCCATTAATTCCCTTTCTTTTATCTGATTCAACATGGCGGCGGCAAAGAGCTTGGCGCGGGCATGGCCGGTTCCGCTGGAAGCAAATTTTGCGGCATCGTAAAGCGCCCGCCAGCGTTTGGGGCCGAGAATCTTGTGCACGCGTATAAACCACGCGACATCCACTGCGCCATCCATGAGGTCCTCGGCGGGAACTTCTGTCCGGAGACGAATATTGGCATTCCATTGTTCCATCAACTCACGGTCTACACGCCAGTCCTGGCCTTTGGCATGCGCATGAATCCAGTAAACGCCGTCCTCCAAGCCGGGGCACCGCAGTGCCACCTCTACATGGCCCGCCCATTGCGGCGCGAAAAACGCCAGGGGCAGAAGCTGGGATTCATCAATTTCGTTTTTCTTCACTAATTGGGCAAATAGTTCCGGAGTATCCGATTGTTCCGGAACGGTTCGCTGCGCCAGGTGGCTGAGAACTTCCGCCCGTCCCCGCGGATTATACCCGCTGTTACGCGCCAGAGACGCCGTGCCCAGGGCCTGCATGATATTAATTAGGCTCGCCAGATCGCCGGTGTGGCTGATACGTGTTACCAGCGGTGTTGCGGGTGTAGGCAACTCTCCGCGCTTAAGTTCAATACTCATTGCGCGCTTCCGTATTTCTGCGACCATCTCTGTCAGGGCCGGAGATGCCTGCACAAATCTTTCCGGCTTGCGGGAGGAAATCCGGCTAAATTCATCAAACCGTCCTGGATTGGTACTCCGATTCCAGTCGGCGCCGACCAGCGTGTCGATGACATCGGCTCTGGTCGCTACTCCCATCGTAAAGGCTTTAAGTACCACGTTCAGATTCGGGGCGCTACGGCCAATATCCACGCCTGGCTCATCAATCCAGCGCCGGAGCTGAAAATATCGCCTCATAAGTTCTGGCGTCCATTTCTCCGGCAAATAGTTAAAATGAAACTCCAGAATCTGCAGGCTGCGACTGATGAATCCGCGGTAATTCCGCAACAGCGGTTCTTCGGAATGAAAAATATCTGGATGATCCGGTGAGGGTTCAGTTTTTTTCGTTAAGTCGTCGCGGGGCACCTGTGCGCAGAGCGTTTCAAAGCAATCCAATAGAAAGCCCACTGAATCCGGACGCTCGACGATTGTAATCGATCGGATAATGCTTTCGACCAGGCCGGCATATTTCAACTCCGGGTGCGAGCGTCTTTCTGGATTTGCCAGCACTCCGGGCGTCAGATTATCTAACCCGGCCCTGTAGTTCATAAACTGAGCCAAGGCGTGGTTATCGCCCGGCGCGAAGGCGGACGGGCGTTGATGAAACCATGCCATCCAGATGTCGCGCAGCAAGAATTGGTCTTGATTTGGCGACGTGGAATCGCCGGTGAAAAAGCTAAAACCGCGCAGATTCCCCAGAAGCGTTTCCTCACCGGGTTTGCCATTGTAGCCCCATGGGATTACCGGAGTTTGGGCGTGGCGGCCAATCAGTGCGTCCAGTGACTGTATATCCGATTTTGTGGAGTCTTGTACAAACTGCACTCCTCGCAACCGTGGTTGCAGCGGCTTGGTACGGTCTGCGGGCAAGGCTAATCCCAGTGAATCCTCCAGTGTAAGCTCGGCGTGCTCGGGCTGATCAAATATTGCCAGCATCACGCGCTGCTCGGTTGTTAATGTGGCGTCTTGTAGCATGCTTTCAGCAAGTTCCTGGCACTGTTTCCTCTTGAGACCCGCCCTGTACATTAATACGGCCAATTCAATTCCCGCACTGCGCTGCCGGGAATCGCCGTCGGAGGCCAGACGCCGGGCACTTTCCAACGCCGCATCGTGGGGCAACGTTGTTAGGAGCGTAATGCAGCCGCGCCGCAAATCGTCCGCTTTTCGGCTCAGTAATTTTTCTACCGCCAGACTTTCTTCCGGATGCAGATGCCATTTTTCCAGGGCGTCCAGGCAGACGCCTCTTACATCGGATGCCGCATCCTGCAGCCCTTGTACCAGCGCTTCGCGCACCGCGGCGGCGGGGGGGCGGATTTCGGAAATTGCTTTCGCGGTGCTGGCGCGGCCGGAGATACTCATCTTGGGTATGTGCGCGATAAGTTCAAGAGGGGAACGCCCTGCCAGATTTCCCACCAGAGCGTCGGCGGCCAATTCCCGTGATACAGTTATTGGTGGTATGGGCAGCGGGCTAAGCGAGATGATTTTCGGGGCGGCTGGCAAGACAGCAATCTGCCGGACGAGTCGATCGAAAATGTTCTTTTTGGCGTTTGGACCTTCGCGGGCGCATTTCATCAATCCCAGTGCTGCGATCCGTGGGTCGCTATCCTCGACCAAATTGGCCAAAAGCTCGTCGGTAGGCGGCAATTCGCAATTGGCCAGAAACCAGGCACCAGCCAGACGGCGGTCACCGTCGGCATCGGCGATTATTCTTCGAGCCGTCGGCAGTGTGGTCATTAAATTTTCGAACGCGCCACACCAGAGAGCAAGATATGTTTCCATGGCTTCGGCGCCTTGCAATGCCAGGGTCCGAGCGGCTGGATTGGTTAAATATTTCAACACCACCTCCAGAATATGCTTCAGCATGTTTCCCTGCCGGGCTTCAATCAGAAGGCCATACCAAACGCACACTGCCCGGGCTACCGAAGCAAAACGGATCAG
>JAKAYZ010000315.1 GCA_021816165.1 Planctomycetota bacterium
TCGCCCCAGTCTGTCTTCCTCAGACCCCGGCCCTTCTCCAACAAACATCAGATCGGCATTGGGATTGCCTTCACCAAATACCACACGCGTGGCAATCTCACTGATAAATGCCGCCAGTGATGCTTCAGCCTCGGCTGCCAATTCGGCCAAGGCTGCGGCCCGATCGGCTGGCACCGGCGGCAACGGCATTGAAAGTTTGGGACGCATCAAGTCGACAGGCAACTCGTCCTCCGTATCATTTACCATCGGCCGAGCCCCGCCGATTGGCTTCGCGGGCTTAGCCGTCGCCGGCACACCCGCCGGGGCATTGGGCATCCGCGTCGGCGGCCGGTCGGATGGCGTCCCGGTCGGTCTGGCAGGCACGTTGGCCCCCGCAGCCACCCGGGCCGCAACCTTGGCGGCATCGGAAGCTGCCGGTACCACCCCCCGGGCGGCGGGTAAACTTCCCCACGGGGCCTCAGCTACACCCAACGCCTGATCCATCTCCAGTTCCAGCCGGAGCATCGCGGTTAAATATTGGCTATCCACCATCGGTTTGACACCATCTTTGCCGCGCAATGACCCGCGGCCCAACGCCTGGGAGCCTGTCCAAGTAAGGGCAGAGCTGCGATATGCTTGGCATCACGACGATGTGGGACGGATTTGCCGCTGGCGCGGATCAAGTTGCAACGGGCCGTAAACCTGCTCATAACGATTGACGACTTTGCTGAGTTCCACAGCCAGCTTTTTGGCAGTGTAAAAACTCATCACCATGCGCTGGCTGAATTCCAGTACCACCGTGTTGGGCTGATCGTGATGCTGCAAATTGATGCCAAAATCTACAAACAGTTCCTCATGCGTACCCGCCATGCGGAACACGTTGGTATACTCCGTTTCCATTTTCTGGTCACGCACCTGAACCGTCATAGACTGTGGGGCGGCCTCGCCATTGGGTAGGGGAACATTTTCCGACATTTACAAACACTCCATAAAATAAGCTCTTTCGGCCAAAACATTTTCCAGTAGCGTCAACATACACCAGTCGGCCGAAATTGTCATCGGGGCAGATGAAAACAGATGAGTTCTGCTATACTCAGAACACAGTTTTGGAGACCATTTTGCCCTATTTTCGCACTTGTAAATTAAATGCCGTCGGCGTCGCCTCTCTGATATTTGCCTTTGTAATTGGCATCCAGACGCAGAAGGGACTCTCGGCACCACGCATCAGCAGTGCCATGGCGCGGGCGATTCGCAGGCTGGGTTCGTCGCAGTACGCCGAACGCCAGAAGGCCGCCGCCGATCTTCGTATGCTTTTGGCCGACCAACTCCACATGATGATCAGTGCGACCTCGGCGGAGAGGCAAGTCCGTCTCATGCACCTGCTGGAATTTGACGAACACATCGCCCGCTGGACTCTGACCGTCATGCGCCATTCAAAACGTAACCGGGAAGAACTTTTCGATTGGGGTCTTTCGCCCCAGGTCGCGCCACTTATCGCCGACGCCTTCGCCCATCGACCGTCCGTGCAGATGAAGTCGGTTAACGGACTCGCCGCGCTTTGGCCTCAATCTCAATGGATTGTCCAGCGTATGCTCTCGAGTCGGCATCGACTGGTGTATCTGAGTATGCTTTCCGCCATCTGGAATATTAAACCCGACGCCAAAATCATTGGTCAGCTCTGGCGCTGGTCAATCACGTCAGGTTACCCCATGGTGCAACCCAACGTTCATCAGCACTTGATAAAATTCCACCATCAAGTCATTAATGTGACCCACTTCGTCAATCTCTGGCAGCGCGTGCAGGACAGCACCTATGCCGCCCAGGTACTCCGGCACTGGAACCCCAAACAGCTTAAAACGCTCCTCACGGCGTTTGCCCGCACCGCCGCAAAACCCAATACCCCCGCGGCACAGATACTCGCCTCCCCCAGTCTGACCGGCTGCCGCAATTATCTCTCGCTGTTTGCCATATCCCGGCCGCGCACGGCGGCACCATCACTGCTGAAAATACTCCACCACGCCGCGCCCGGCGGCGTCAACTTCAATTTTAATAATCAGCAGGTGCATTGGGACGGCCACACAACCATTGTGTATTTATTAATTCTGGCGGCGAATAAAAAACCCTCCGATTACCATTTTTTCCATTCCCAGCTCTACGGTGGGTCCTGGCTCACCAGTACCCCCGCCGCCCAATTGGCCGCACAAAAACGGATCGTGGCGTGGTGGCATCGGCATCACGTCACATCGGCCGGGATAGCGCCGGCCGCTAAGCATCCGCGCGCTGCACACCGCTGATGGGCGGGTATATGCACCCCCGATACCAGCCGCTTTGCCGCAGGTATCGGTGCACCGCCGGCCGCCGGGCTATAATTGCTGGAGTTGGTTCCGTACGAGCGTGGTATGAACAAAGCTGAATTTAAAATTGAAAGTCCCTTCAAGCCCACCGGCGACCAGCCGGCCGCCATCGAAAAAATCGTTGCCGCGTTCAACGCCGGTGCCCGCAACCAGATACTTATGGGCGTGACCGGTTCGGGTAAAACTTTCACCATGGCGCATGTGGCGGCGCAACTTGGCGTGCCAACCCTTGTCATCAGCCACAATAAAACGCTTGCCGCCCAGTTGTATGAGGAATTTCGGGAACTGTTTCCCAAGAACGCCGTCAGCTATTTCGTCAGTTACTACGATTATTACCAGCCCGAGGCGTACATCCCCCAACGCGACATCTATATCGAAAAAGATGCGGCCCGCAATGATGACCTTGACCGCCTGCGCCTGGCCACCACCAGTAACCTGATCGGCCGACGCGATTGCTTTGTGGTTGCGTCGGTAAGCTGCATTTTCGGTTTGGGGTCACCCGACGAATACAAAAAGAAGGTCGTCTCCATCAGCAAAGGGACGGCTTTTGCCCGCGATGATCTCCTGCGGGCCTTGGTGGATATGCAGTATCAGCGTAACGACATTGAAGTCAAACGCGGCATATTCCGCGTACGCGGCGATGTGCTGGAGATATTCCCCTCCTACGAAACCACCGCCTTGCGGGTGGAGTTTTTCGGCGATGAAATTGACTCCATCTGGCACATTCACCCCGTGTCCGGTCAGCCGCTTACCGAAGAACAGCAGGCATTCATCTATCCCGCCAAGCATTACGTCGTGGATGACGGCACCATGCTGCGGGCCGTGAAGGACATCCAGAAAGAGCTTGACCAGCGTGTGATGCAGTTGCGCTCCGATGGAAAACTTCTTGAAGCCCAGCGTCTGCTGGCCCGCACCAAATACGATATGGAGATGATGCTTGAGGCGGGCTTCTGTCAGGGGATTGAAAATTACTCGCGCCACATCGCCGGCATGCCGCCGGGCTGCAAACCGTCCACGCTTATTGATTATTTTCCCAAAGATTATCTGCTCATTATTGATGAATCGCACGTCACCATACCGCAGATTAACGCCATGTATTCCGGCGACCGCCATCGCAAGGAGGTGCTGGTGGAGCATGGATTTCGGCTGCCGTCCGCACTGGATAATCGGCCCATGCGGTTTGAAGAATTCCGCGCCATGTGGAATAAGGTGCTGTTTGTCTCCGCCACACCCGGTCGATTTGAACTGGAACTCTGCGGCGGCGAAGTGGTCGAACAGATCATCCGTCCCACCGGCTTGGTGGACCCCGTCATCCATGTGCGGCCGGCGCAGGGACAGGTGACCGATCTGGTCGAACAGGTCAAACTCCGCGCCCAGCGCGGGCAGCGTTCCCTCGTAACGACGTTAACCAAACGTCTGGCGGAAGATTTATCCCATTACATCGGGCAGGCTGGCATAAAGTGCAAGTATCTCCACAGTGAAATTCAAACTTTTGAACGCATGGAAATATTGCGTGAACTTCGCGAGGGTGGCTTTGACTGCCTCGTGGGCGTCAACCTGCTACGGGAGGGATTGGACCTGCCCGAAGTATCCATGGTGTCAATTATGGATGCAGATAAACAGGGATTTTTGCGCAGTGAAACATCGCTGATTCAGATGATTGGCCGATGTGCTCGCAATCTGGATGCAGAGGTGTTTCTTTACGCCGATCAAATGACTCCCGCCATGCAGCGTGCCATCGATGAGACCAACCGCCGTCGGGATATACAGATCAAATGGAACAACGAAAACGGCATCACACCTCAGACCATCAAAAAAGCCATCCGCAGCGGTCTCGACAGCGAACTTAAAGCCCGCCGTACCGCCCGGGAAATGGTTAATGAATCCGAGGGCGAGTA
>JAKAYZ010000316.1 GCA_021816165.1 Planctomycetota bacterium
TCGCCACCCGCGGCACCGCCATCTACATGGCACCGGGCTTGCCAGGTGTTCGCGCACATGCAAAACGCGCCGGCGTCAATCGCGGCCCGTCCGCCATCCGAGTCGAGGCCATCGGATGCCCCACATCCCCCATTAACACAACGATTGGACAAAGCGGATAAACCCGTGTTAGCCTTATCCATATGCCCCTTGGCCTACGACGGCCGCATGAACGGGGTGGCGGGTGGCCCGTTTGATGGTGTGGTGTCATAGCTTGGGCGTATGGTGGCGACGGATGAATGGTGGCAGGGTGGTATGACTGAAGTAGAACTGAATCCTGTCGTCTCGCCGGTCTCGCAACCATCGGAGTCGTTGGCGCGGTTTTTTAATCGTGATTTAAGCTGGCTGGATTTTAATTATCGCGTTCTTCACGAAGCGACTGATTCCCGCAACCCTTTGCTGGAAAGATTAAAATTTCTGGCCATATTCGCCAGCAACAATGACGAATTTTTCATGAAGCGGATGGCCGGCCTCAAACATCAGGCGATGCTGCGCCCGGCCGAGGCCGCTATGGACGGCCTCACACATCGTCGGCAGTATGAACTCATCCGCCAGCGCGTGGCCGAATTGCTTCAACTGCAGGACAAAATCTGGAAGCAGCAGATAAAGCCGCAACTCCATCAGCATGGCATAATTATTCAGGATGCAGGCGAACTTTCGCCGGATCATGCACAAAAAGCCGCCGATTACTTCCGGCAATATGTATACCCGGTGCTTACGCCCCTGGCGGTTGACCCGGGGCATCCTTTTCCATTCATCAGCAATTTGAGTCTTTCAGTCGGCGTATTGCTGTCACAGCCCGGTCAGATCGATCCACTTTTTGCACGCGTCAAAGTGCCCCGGCTCTTTTCCCGCTGGTATCAAATTGACGACAACGGTCATAGCGTGTTTGTACCGCTTGAGAGCCTTATCGAAAGCCAGCTCGGACTGCTGTTTCCCGGCATGCGGATTCATGAAACCTGCCGTTTTCGCGTGACGCGCAACGCCATTGTCGCCAAAGACTCCGACGACGCCGAAGACTTGCTTGAAGAGGTACAGGAGCAGTTGCGAGCCCGTCGCTTTGCCGAAACCGTCCGGGTTGAGGTATCGGCAAACATGTCGGCCGAAATGCGCCAGTACATCATCGACGGCCTTGAGATAACCGGTCAGGAGCTATTTGAGGTTCCCGATCCTTTGGGCGTTTCTGACCTGATGCAGATGGCCTCCGTGCCCCGGCCGGACTTAAAATTGCCTCCGTGGAAACCGGTTTGCATGCCTCCATTGGCCGATGAAGATGCCAATATATTTGCCATCATCCGTCAGGGTGATGTGCTGGTTCACCATCCGTACGAGGGTTTCAGCAGTTCGGTCGAGCGATTCATCCTCTCGGCGGTGGATGATCCCAGGGTGCTGGCGATTAAAATGACACTGTACCGCACCAGTGGTGATTCCCCCTTTGTTGCGGCGCTGGCCCGGGCGGCGGAATCGGGCAAGCAGGTCGCGGCGCTGGTTGAACTCAAGGCCCGGTTTGATGAAGAAAGCAATATCCAGTGGGCGCAGGCGCTGGAAAGTGCCGGTGTGCACGTGGTCTACGGCATGCTGGGACTGAAAACGCATACTAAAATTGCATTAATCGTCCGGCAGGAAGATGACGGATTGCGTTCCTACGCGCATATTTCCACCGGTAACTACAACAGCCGCACCGCCCAACTCTACACCGATCTGGGACTCTTCACCTGCCGCGAGGATATCTGCGCCGATGTTGTTGACCTGTTTGCCTATCTGACCGGTCGATCGCTGAAGACCGACTACCGCAAACTGCTGGTGGCACCGGTGAATATGCGGCGGCGCTTTTTGGAATATATTGACCGTGAAATTCAGCATGCCAGCCATAAGCGTCCCGCCCGCATCATCGCCAAGATGAATGCCCTCGAAGATACGGAAATTATTGAGGCACTTTATCGCGCCAGCCAAGCCGGTGTGGATATCGACCTTATTGTACGCGGGTTCTGCTGTCTCAAGCCCGGTGTGGAGGGCCTGAGCGAACGCATACGAGTTTGCAGTATCATCGGGCGCTTTCTGGAACATTCACGAATATTCTGGTTTTCCAACGACGGCCAGCCGGATGTTTTCATGGGTTCCGCCGACTGGATGAGCCGCAACCTTTCTCATCGCGTGGAGGCCGCCACACCGGTCGAAACGCCCGCTCTGGCCCGCCGCATCGAGGAAATCCTCAACATCATGCTCGCCGACCAGCGGCAGGCGTGGGACCTGTCGGGCGACGGCATGTGGACCTTGCGCCAGCCCCGGGAGGCATCCTCCCAAATCGGTACCCATGGCCTGCTGATGCAACTTGCAGAACACCGGCAGCATGCGGGATTAAAAGCGTAATACCATCGAGGGCGTTCCGGTTTATCGCCCGCAGCGTTATCGGCGGCGGTTAGGAAGCAAAAATAGTCAAAATCGGCAATTTATAAGCACATTTTCGGCTGATGAACCTAGTATCAGAGGAAGGGTTGGCGCTGTCCGGTGCCGTTTGGCCGGAGTGTTGCAGCCCATTGCCAAGGAGGCGGCTATGGAGGCGAGACGACAAATTTCTCCAGCACAACGGCGCAGGCGCGCCCGCTGGGGATTGGCGGTTCTGATTTTGCTGCTCTCGGCGCTTGCCGCCACGGCCATGCAGACCGTCCGCGATCTGGGCACTGCCCTCCACAGGCAGGAATCCATCAGTACCCGTGCGCACGCCATCACCCATCTGCAAAGCGCGGCCATGCTTTTGACGCAAACTCCCCTTGGTGCCTATTCACCCCGCAGCCGCATAGCGCTCGATGCGCTGACCGCGCTTCGCCGCGATCTGGCGACCGTGCCGCAATCGCATCTCTCCGCCTCGCTTAGATTTCACCTCGCGCGGGCCGCCGATCTGATTCGTCACATCGCCCGTCCACCCGTCAGCCGCCACACCGCGTTGTACATACAACGGCGGCAAAATGAGTTGTTAATGGAGGTCAATACCATCAACGTGCAATTGCGGCAGTTGGTGGCACAAGCACAAAGCCGCTCGGACCAAGCCATCCGCGACGCCCGCTGGTGGGGAGCTGCATTCGGTGTGATGCTGGTTATCACGCTTGTGCTGTTTCTGCTTCGCATGCTCGCGCAAGCTACCGCGCAGCGCCATACCGTAAAAAATCTCGCGTTTGAGTTGCAACGCGATCCGCTCACCGGCTGGGCCAATCGCGCCCTGTTTATCGACGCCATGGACCGCGGACTCTCGCAGGCGTTGCGTGCGCAGCGCCACGCCGGGACGCTGTTTCTGGACCTGGATCGTTTCAAAATTATCAATGACCGCTTCGGCCACGCCGCCGGAGATGAAGTGTTGCGCCAGATTACCCATCGCTTTTCTGCGGTAATCCGCTCCGGCGACCTGCCGGCCCGCGTAGGCGGTGACGAATTGGCCATCTTCATGCCCGATCTGCCCGATGACGCCGCCGCCGCCGAACTCGCACGCCGCCTTGTGGAATGTCTCAATGAACCCCTGATGGTCAATGGGTCGCCCATCGACGTCGGATTAAGCATCGGCATCGCCATCTTCCCGGCCAATGGGCAGTCCGCTGCCGAACTTCTCAACGCCGCCGATCAGGCTATGTACCGCGCCAAGCAGCAGGGAGGTGGCTATGCCTACCACACCGCCGCCGTAACTGCGCACGTGGCCCGGCAGCAGCAAATGGCCAAAGACCTGCACCTTGCCGTACGCGAAGACCAATTGTTTTGTATCTTTCAGCCCATTTTCGACGCCAAAACGCGTTACCCGGTCGCGGTGGAGGCGCTGGCCCGATGGCGGCATCCGGATTTGGGCGTGGTGGCACCCGCCGATTGGCTTCCATTGGCACAGCGGGCGGATTTGCTCGCCGGCTTTACCTCAACGATCATCGACCATGCCATCAAGGAATTGCCAGCATGGAAAAAACTTGGATGGTCACCACGAGTATCGATTAATCTTTCCGCCAGCGAGTGCCTCAACCCCCAACTGCCGGCGATCATCGCCGAAACTCTGCAAAAATCGGGCCTCAAGGGATCAGATATCGAACTTGAAATTACCGACGATATCCTCACCATGCCGGTGGCGATCGAAACTATTTCGCAGGTGAAAAAACTCGGTGTCGGCATGACGATGGACGACACCAGCGGTGGCTACCCCAGTTTGCCTTCCATGA
>JAKAYZ010000317.1 GCA_021816165.1 Planctomycetota bacterium
CAATGCCTTCCTGCCGGCACAGCGGCATCATTTCCCGTTCTTCCTCGCGGTAAATGAGATTGTAGTGGTTCTGCATCGATACGAAACGATTTTTCCCCAGGCGGGCGGCAGTATAAAGATATTGGCTGAATTGCCATGCAGCCATGGAAGACGCTCCCAGGTAGAGCACCTTTCCCGCATGCACCAGATCATTCAAAGCATCGATGGTTTCCTCAATGGGTGTGGAGGAATCGAAACGATGGATCTGGTAAAGGTCAACATAATCCATCTTCAAACGGCGCAGGCTGTTGTCAATGGCATGGCGGATGTGCTTGCGGGAGAGGCCGCGCTGATTCGGAGATGGCCCCATGGGTCCATGGAGTTTGGTCGCGATGACCAATTCTTCCCGGGATCGGCCGGACTGTTTCACGGCGCGGCCGAGAATTTCTTCGCTTACGCCAAGCGAGTAGACATCCGCGGTATCAAAAAAATTGATGCCTGATTCCATGGCCTGGGTGATCAGGGGCAGCCCCTGGGCTTCCTCCAAGACCCAGGGTCTCCATTCTTTGCTGCCATAGGTCATCATGCCCAGACAAATCTGCGAAACTTTCAGCCCGGTGTGGCCAAGATTAACATATTTCATCCGTGGTACTCCAAAAGGCGCAGGTCAGCCGGGCCACACGGCCCGGGAGCGCAAGGCCCTTTGATTGTATGAGTGATGCGTGATCTTGTCCTGCAATTCTACGGGGCCACCGATCAGCGGGGCCGCCGGGCGACCCGTGCCCCTTGGAGCGCCGCCGCGGAGCGGTCCCTCAACAGTTACGAACCGCGCGGGTGGCTTTTCTGCCATTGGTAGCGTTCCAGAAGCTTCCACAGGGCGGCAATGGATTGCTTATTCACCGCAATGGCATTGTGCAGATATTGCAGCAAGCCCGGCCCGGCATGATCCTTGCGGGCCTGCTGTTGGGCCGCCTTATCCATGGCCAACTGCCAGGCGTAATCCATATACATCATGACCAGGTAACGCTTTTGAAAGTCGGCGGAATTGCTGTGGAGCAGCAGGGAGCCTTCGTCATCAGAGATAATTTTCTGGGCTTTGCCGTAGAGGCCCGGGCGATAACGGTAATGGAGCTTGACGGCATGCTTTTGCGCCCATGCCCTGAGTTGTTTCAAAAGGTTTCCCTGGCTGCTGGACATATAACTGTTAAACCGGCTTACCGATTTTGACAGCCCCTTAAAATCCGCAAGAATCGCCAGCTGCGTTTTATCTTTGTGCCCCTTGGCCAGCGACCCGAGTATTTGCAGCACCATCGGATTTGGTGGTTGTTGTAGCACCGCCCGCTGCGGTGGGGCATTACTGCACCCGGCAAGGGAGAAAAATAAAAGCGGCGCCCAGATCATAATCACCAAAGTATTGATGACCCGCATAAGCCAACTCCTTGCAATAGGTCTATTTCAAGTGTATCGCAGAATTTCATCCGCGACTACGTAGCGCAGCGGTGTCTGGGTTCCAAGTGTTTCAGGCTGCATAGAGCATCCTGCGGCTGCGATCAACAACTTGCCGAAAGTACGGATTACGGATGGCACGGGTCATTACAACATCCACCTCGCGGCCCAGTAGATCGTTTAATGCCGCAATCAGATCGAGATACAGCTCCGCAACGCGGCTTTCAGCCTCCGGGGCGAACTCGACGAGAAAGTCCACATCGCTACGGTTGGAATCAAAACGCTCGGCCTCTGCTGCGGAGCCGAACACCTCCAGCCGATGCACGTGGAACCGTCGACACAAGACCTCAATTTGAGGCCGCCGCTGCTCGATTAGGTCAATCATTGCGGATTACTCCTCGCCCAATAGCTTACGCCGGCACCGCGGAAATGACAATATTGGTCAATGGAATCGGATGCTGGCGAAACAACAGGAGCCTTTCAACGCATTAACCGATTTCACGGACGGACGGGGCGGGAGTAAAACCGGCACGCTGCGCGGGTGAAAAGTTTTGGGGAAACGGCGGGGCGTGTCCAAAAGTGTTTGGGCCGTGCGGAGAATTTAAGGGATTGTGGCACCGGCCGCACGGCTAATGCCAGCACGCACGCCATCGCTACCATTACGCCAAGGAACTGCCTATAACCATTACCTGTGGGTTGTTCCTGTGGGCCGTCTTACTGGATATCCACTTCTTCCACCGCGCTCCATTTTTGTTCGGTTGACCGGATGATACCTGGCGGGTAACATAATTGGTCTTGGCTGGATGTCGGCAGAGTTCCGGGGTGTTTTCCGGATGGCGGCATGGTTTGTTTTATTTGCCGGCGGTTTTTCGCTGGCATACATAAGCGGTGGTAAGAAGCGTACCCCAGCCGACTTCCGATACCGCTGATACAACTCGGGGGTTTTCTCATGGCCAACCAGCAATTGGTTCGGGAACTTGTTGATTCGGGCATTCACTTTGGCCATCGGACCAGTCGATGGTGTCCAAAAATGAAGCCGTACATTTATGGCAAGCGCAATTTAATTCACATTATTGACGTTCGTGAAACGCTCAAGGGGATTATCGCGGCGCAGCGGTTTCTGGGGCGTCTGGTCGGTGGTGGCCGGGACGTACTGTTTGTAGGGACAAAACGGCAGGCGCGCGCGGTTATTGATGACGTAGCCAAACAAACCGGCATGCCGGTGGTCACGGAACGCTGGCTTGGCGGAACGCTGACCAACTTTCGTACCATCCGCTCGCGGCTGCAACGGTTGCAGGAACTGGAACGGATATTGGAATCGTCGGACGTTAGTAAAAAGTATTCCAAGAAAATGGAATCGGGTTTGAAACGGGAGTACCGCAAAATTCTCCGAAATCTGGCGGGTATTCGCAACATGGAGCGTTTGCCGGGGGCCTTGTGCGTGGTGGACGTGAAGCGTGAAGCCAACGCCATTTTGGAGGCCCGAAAACTGGGTATACCCGTCATCGGTCTGATCGATACGGACAGTGATCCAGACATGGTGGATATTGCCATTCCGGGTAATGATGATGCCATGCGGGCCATTGATCTGGTCATGAAAGAACTTTCGGCTGCGGTCATTGAAGGCAAGGCCGGCCGCGTGGCCAAGGAAGAACAGGACAAGCTCCAACACCAAAATCGGCCTGAACGGTCTGACCGTCGGCGTCGGCCCACGTCGTCTCAATCGGCCGAAGACTTTAATGCCCCAAGCGATGAAAAGCCGGCGCCACAACCAGAACCGGCCAGGCCGGTGGCACCGGTGCTTGGCAGCCCGACCGGCCAGATTCCCCTGACCTCCGCCACTCCGACTGCGTGATGCCGGTCTCAAAATGTGGCCATCATGAGGTGGAACCGCTACCGTGGTGTTCTAAGCCTTGAAAGAGGCCGGGGATATTTGCTTTAGCCGCGTGCCTGGCGCGCTGCAGATTGGCCGAAATCAGGGACGGTTTTGAAAGGGTATGGCTGAATGAATCCGCATGATGCAGAGAAACAAGCGTGGTCGCGGCGGCATCCAGTCCTGAAAAAAAATCTTATCATTTTAGCACTTGTTCTGGTGGCGGAAGTGGCGCTGCTGAGTTTCAGTGCGCGGTTGGATACCGTGGCCTGGCGGGCCACGCGCTGGTTCATGGGCAATCAGGCTCCGTACAATTGGGACAAGGTAAAGGAAAATCCCAAGCTTCATCCGCACGCGCCATGGTGGAGAACCGTTACCCCTCCACTGGATTCGCACGTGTATCACAACAGTGAAAATCTCTGGCGAATTTTGCGCGATGTCGGCGAGCCGGAGGAAGTTATTTTCGTCGCGGCCGTGCTACTTTGGTACGATCCGGCTGGTTGGAAAGCCGCCGTGATGCTTGTTGCCGGCGTATTGGGCGCTGGCGGAGTTTCCGCAGTTATCAAGCCGCTGGTGGGGCGGCTGCGCCCCATTGGGTATCTCAATCCTGGGATATTTGTCCATGAACACGGCTTTTTATTCCATTGGACGCGGCAGGGCTGGGTACTGGTACACTCTGGTGCCCATTTGGGTGCGGCCGCTTTAAGCCGGTTGGCCACTGCCTGGCAAAGCCTGCCTACAGGGCACACCAACAATGGCCTGAGCCTCTTTGAACCCATGCGCAATTTCATCAATCAGGTCGACTTGAGCTTTCCCAGTGGCCACGCCACCGCGGCGTTTGCGATGGCGGCGGTGATGATCTACCTTTCGCCGCGCGGCAGGATTTTGTTTTTGATCGTGGCTTGGGGAACGGCATTTTCA